>CAZBKC010000068.1:3155-9792 GCA_964492345.1 uncultured Steroidobacter sp.
ACTATGTGTATTCGATCGATCACGACGGCCTCAAGCGCGAATACAAGGTGCACGTCCCCGCCGGCTACGACCCCGCGAAGCCGACGCCGCTGCTGGTTGCGCTCCACGGCGGAGGCGGCAACATGAACTTCATGGCGTCAGACGAAAACTACGGTCTGATCTCGAAATCAGACCGGGAGGGTTACATCGTCGTGTTCCCGAACGGATTCAGCCGATCGCCAAGCGGCAAGCTGGCCACCTGGAACGCGGGCAACTGCTGCGGCCCTGCGCGTGACAACAACGTCGACGACGTCGGCTTCATCCGGCAGATGATCGAGAACATGGCACAGCAATTGAACATTGACCACCAAAAGATCTTCGCCACGGGGATGTCCAACGGCGGCTTGATGGCGCATCGGTTGGCTTGTGAAATGTCCGACACTTTCAAGGCGATCGCTGCCGTGGCCGGGACCGACAACACCAAGAGTTGCAACCCGAAGAATCCGGTTTCCGTCCTGCAGATTCACGCCAGGAACGACGACCACCTGCCGTTTGACGGCGGCATGGGGCCGAAGAGCACGCGCTCAGCAGTCACCGAGTTCACCTCGGTGCCGGAGTCGATATCTCGTTGGGTCAAACGCAATGGTTGTGAAGCAACGCCCAAGCGCGTACTCGACAAGCCGGGCGCTTACTGCGACAGGTACGCGCCCTGCAGTGGCGATGCGGAAGTTGAGCTTTGCGTCACCGAAAGGGGCGCCCACTCCTGGCCGGGCGCGCGCAAGTGGCGCAGCAGCGAGCCGCCGTCCACCGCAATCAATGCCGACGACCTGATGTGGGATTTCTTCATGGGCCTGAATCGCTGATGTGCACAGGCGTGATCGTTGGCTGGGCACCTGTTCCGGCCGGCGAATACAGTCATTGCCCGGTGAAGCCGGCAATCAGATCGACCATCCGGACATGGGCGTTCTGTTCGAGCGAGGAAATCGGGTGGTCGGCGTCGGTCACGATCGTGTAGCGGATGCGCGAGTCACAAGCATTCCATGTCGGCCCCGAGGCATCGACCGTCTCGTCCTTGAGCGACGGCGTTTCGCCGCACACCGCATTGCTGCGGCCTTGATGGCGCACCCACTCCGAAATGAGGATCGAGTCGGTCAGCCCGGCTTCCACTTGCCGGGGCGTCGGCGTCAAGCCCCCGGCGCCAAACCTCGACAGAGCGCTGTCCTTGCCGCCGGCCACGATGTAGTAGGGTGCCCGGGCCAGCGGCACGCAGGGCGGGCCGGGTTGCGGATAGGTTGCGGAGGGCATCGGCCCCGCGAGAGAGACGAACGCCTTGAATGAAGTGGTCGCTTCGCACCACATGCGTGCCGTCATCGCGCCACCGGCGGAATGGCCGGCAAGCGACACGTCGGTGACGCCGTATTGCGTCATCACGTAGCTCGACAGCGCCTTCAGGAAAGCCACGTCGTCCTGGCCCGAGTCGGAGACGTAGTTGTTCCAACCCGTCCCCGTCCCAGGCAGCGTTTGGCCCTGGGCGAACACGGCAATGATCCCGTTGCGCGAAAGCCAATCCCAGTTCACGTTGCTCGCCGTCTGCGGCGCGCTGACCCGATTGAAGCCCAGGTCGTAGGCAAACTTCCATGTGTAGCCGCCGTGCCCGTGCAGGAAGACGATGGCTTTGGCAGCGCCGGCCGGACGGTATACGGTCAACTGGTGGGGGAAGCCCGGGATCGTGATGCCGACCTCAAGCTTGTTGACGGAGCTTGCCGGGAGTCTGACCGACCGGCTCATCTTGTTCGTCGACTTCACCACTGTGAGCGTCGGCATCCTCGCATCATCGTTGTGGGTCCAGCCCTGTGCCTGCTCGGTGGGTTCGTCGTCGGCGACGCCGCCGCCGCAAGCGGCAAGCCACAGGCACGCTGCGGCGACCAACGGGAGCGCTGCGGGTCGAAGCGCGGAGCGGAGAGAGTGAATCTTCATGGGCTGAGCCCCGTGCGATTCGCTGCAGTGCACGCGGTTGCGGCGATGAATACTTGGATGGGCAGCGGTTGCACGCCTGGGCACGTTGGGGTCCTGGAGCCTGGAGCGTCCGCCGAGCGGCTTGTTGTATCTTCGATATCGGCGCGCTCGCGCGACCTCCGCGATCCGAGATGTGTCAGGCCCGTGCGGGGCGTAAGCGGCGGCAACGCGGACTCAGCTGCCGGCCCCGGCCGGGACGGCTCCTCGAGTCAGGGTGTGGACGCGGCGTGCAATTCGGACAAAACTACAAAGTACGCACCGTGTCGCGTTCATCTCTGGCGCAAGGAGGCAATCATGAGGTCGTGGCTGAATCGGATGGCCGTTACTGGCTTGCTGGCGATCGGACTGAGCACTGCGCAGGTTGTGCGAGCCCAACTCACGTGGACCGACGTGCTGGGTTTCAAGGCACCCGCGGAATCGCCGTTCTACGCCGACAACCTACTGGCCAAGGCGGCGGCCGACGAATGCTTCAGCGGTATCGGCGTCGACTATCCGCCGATCAATTCCGATGGGAGCTGCGACCTCGGTATCCCCAAACACAATCTGGCGTATGTCTGGGGTTTGACCCAGGCGGGGCTTGGTGACTCTGCGTTCGCAGGTGATGCGGTCTGGTTTGGAACCATCGCCAATCCGCTGTGCGAGGGTGCGGCGGGCATTTTCGATCCTGAGCCGCAGCAAACGCTTTCCTGGGTCTGTGAGTATGGCGAGAGTCAACTCGCGCGCCGACCGAATCGGCCATTGCCGCCATCGGCGGGCGACCTGCGGCCCCCGCGTGCCTATTCGTACAACACCCGGACCGGGGTACTGACCGACCGCACTCCGCGCGACCCTGCTTTCCTCACTCTGGCCGGTATCCGGTCGGCCGCGTCGCTCGGCAACGCGGTCCTGATGGCCGGCCCGAGCTTTCAGCATGACGTCACGTTTGCGGCATGGAACGGCGCGACGGGAGCGTATCAGGGCTCCTGCAGAGCAACCGCACTGAACAACATCAGGCAGTGGATTGCCGTCAACGGCGTCCTGTACGCTGCCGCAGGTCGCGACGCAGGCGACGGTGTCATCCTGCGCTGGCGCGGCACTCTGGCTGACCCATTCGTCGGCTCCGGCGCGGTTTCCGAGTACTGCGGGTTCGAGATCGTTGGCACCATGCCGGGATTCCCGGCGTACATCGCGTCTTACGGGGACAAGAGGCTGGCGGTCTCCGTCTGGAACAAGAATCGCCGGCCCCCCGAAACTCTGAACTCCTCGGCGCGCGCGGCGAGATATGCCGCAGGCGTCTACCTCGGGCCGCTGTTTGGCACGGACGGCGAATACACGAGCGTCGATGCGAACAAGCCCTGGCTGAAGCTGTGGTCCCCGGCAGACTACGAATCCGACCCCGTGGTCGCTTCGACCGTCGGCGGCGGCGCTATCACGTACTGGCGCGACTACCTGTGGTTTGGAACCATCCACAACACGTCAGGCACGATGCAGGCGCACTCGAGCTGCACACTGAGCGTCTGCTATGGAAAGCCGGCGAACTCCGGCGAGCAGATCAACCTGCTCTTCAACGTTTCCCGAGCGGTGTCGATCTGGCGAGCACGACTGGACGACGCCGGGACCGCTCAAGTCGAACTCCTTTACGGGGAGACGGAACTTCCCGCGCTGGTCCCCGGGACCAAGGTTTTCGAGATGCGTCCAACAGGATGGGTGCCGAAGTACGGACGATCTGGATTCGACAATCCCTTCCTGACTTATGCGTGGGCGGCGCTGCCCGGAAGCGATGATCTTCTATTCGGGCTGTATGACTATCGGTATGTGTTTGACGTCAGACTCGGCATTCTCTCCGGTACCGGGAGCCCAGCAGGTTCAGCCTGGACTCGCCATACAGGCAGCCGCGGTCGCCAGGTCCTTGACGTCGACGTGACGCGCGGCTATGGTGCCGATCTTTGGCGCTTTGTCGACGTCGACACACCGGCGCAAGCCGAGTCGGTGCACGGGCTCGGCAACTTGACCAACTACGGGGTGCGAACTATGCTGCGCCTGGATAATGGGCCGGACGTCGTGCTCGGTACGGCCAGCGGACTGAACCTCGAGCCGGCGGCCGGATGGGAGTTACACCGGCTGAACGTGCCCGGCCCATGAGATGCGCTGATCGAAGCGATGGGAGTCCCGCACCTCGCCGCACGGGGCGCGGTGCACCGGCACTTCGCTTGTCTTGACGCGTGAGCGGCCACGCGCCGCGAATAGTGTCGGGTCGGTCCGGCGGTGGCCGGTGTCGCGAGACCGTCTGCAACAGCGGAGGTGGTTCCATGCGAATTCCAGTGCTCATCGCCATTTGCGTTGTACCTCTACAGGCCCTGTCGGCCATCCACGTGCAGTTGACGCCGTCAGTCGCTTCTCCGCAGGCCGTCGGTACGCCCGTCGTCTGGACCGCGACGGCAACGGATATGAACGCGGGTACATTGAACTACCGCTACACCGTCAAGTTCGGCAACGCGTCGCTGATCGCAAAGGACTTCAATCGCGTCAATACGTTCGACTGGTTCGCAAGCGTCTGGGCCGGAAATTATGAAGTGCAGGTGACGGTTCGCAACTACAGCACCCAGGAATCGGCGCAGATGACCGTGCCGTACAGGTTAACGCCCCGGGTGTCCGGTGGCGCTTCCACGGCATCGGCGACTTCGCATCCGCTGGTCGCCCTGTTCAGTGCACCAACCTGTACCGCCGGCAGTTCGATGCGAGTGAAGTTCCAGTCTGCGGGAGAGCGCGCAAACTACACCAACTGGCGATCCTGCGTGCCTCCGGCCAGCATGAATTTCTATGTGGCCGGCATGAAGGCAAACACCCGTTACCTGATGCGCGCCGAGACCGACGCCGGAGGAACGATTTCCGAAGGCAGCGTCGTTGTCTTCAAGACCGGCACGCCGAGCCCCAATACGCCAGCCGTTTCCGTGGTCAGGCCGAGCAACCGGCAGTCCAGCCTGGCCGACCGGCTGACACTATGGGATTTCGTGAACCTCGGCGGTGCGTCCGCGTTTCCCGTGGTAACCGATCTGCGGGGCAATACCGTCTGGTACTACCCTGCGTTCGACGACCCCGCCCAATCGGGTGGCCTGCTCACCCGCTTGGTCCCGGGGGGCACGATGCTCGTCATGGCGAACGGCACAAACTCGGCCAACAGTGCAACGCGCCTGCAGATACTGCGCGAGATCGACCTCGCCGGCAACAGCATTCGCGAAACCAATGCCTCGCGCATCAACGAGCAGCTGATTGCAATGGGAATACCTTCGGATTGTCGCGAAGGCGGCGCCTACTGCGCGTTCACATCGTTCCACCACGAGGCTGCACGACTGCCCAACGGATATACGATGGCGCTCGGTGCGTCTGAGAAGATGTTTCCGCCTGGCACGCAAGGGTCGCCGGTTCCGATCGATATCATCAGCGACGTGATCGTGGTCCTCGATGCCAACTTCCAGGTGGTATGGCACTGGGACGGATTCGATCATCTCGACATCAATCGCGCCGCGCTCGAAAACGAGATGTGCTCGCAGGGATTTGCGGCCTGTCCGCCGCTGATCCTTGCGCCCACCGCCGCGGACTGGCTGCATACCAACAGCCTTGCGCGCACCTCCGATGGCAATATCATCGTGTCGATTCGGCACCAGGACTGGGTCATCAAGGTTGACTATAGGGACGGCGCTGGAGACGGTGCCGTCCTATGGCGTCTGGGCAACGAGGGCGATTTCACCGTCGTATCCAACGATCCGTACCCGTGGTTCTCGCATCAGCATGATGCCGAGATCGAATCCAATGGCCAGCTGACACTGTTCGACGATGGCAATGCGCGCTTTGTCGCCAACCCGATCCCAAGCGTCCACAGCCGGGGCCAGGCCTATGTGCTTGACGAGACCAACCTGATTGCGACGCAGGTGCTGAACGTTGACTTGGGCGTCTATTCGTTCGCCCTCGGCTCGGCGCAATTGCTCAGTAACGGAAACTACAATTTCCTTGCGGGCATCAACAACTTCCCGGCAAGTCCGTTCAGTCAATCGATCGAGGTGCTGCCGAGTGGGGCGCTGAATACAACCTTCCAGTCGAGCAGCGTCGCCTACCGAAGCACCCGCGTGCCGAGTCTGTATCAGCTGCCCTGATCGGCCGTCAATTGCCGGCTCGCCCGCCACACGGCGCTGGCCGGAAGGCACGTGCGCTGTCTCGACCAGGGCTGCGCATCGCATTTCTGCGCCGCGCAAGCGCCGGGACAATCCGCCAGCGGACGCCGAAGCGCTTCGCCGCGAGCGACGACACGGTCGACACACCCCCCTCAAACGAGGGGGTGCAGTCGTACCAAATTCGGCTGGAAAGCAGAGAATCGAAATCCACCCGCTGCGGCGGGAGCTGGGAGAGTCCCGCCGATTCGCGGACGGCCGTGTGATGTTCACGATTGAGGCGATCGCCGGCGCGGCGGCGAGCCCCCTAGGTTGACAATGATCAAGGGGTGATTGCCAGGCCTATCCTCCCGGCCCCGCCCGTCAATGACGAGCCGGGTTGCGGACCACCAGCCTTGATGCCATGACCGAATTCATCCAGTTCGTGTTCACGCCCGCGGGTATGGGCGATCCAACCCTTGCCATTGCGGCTTGCCGTGCAGGCGCGGTCGGCGTCT
>CAZBKC010000068.1:9802-11080 GCA_964492345.1 uncultured Steroidobacter sp.
CACCTCGTATGTCTCGAACCGATCCAGCTTCACGGCCATGGCGCGCTCGAAGCGGATCGTTGTCACCCCGTTGGTGGGGTCGATCGAGACGGACACGGGGCGAACCGTTGCATCGCTCGAGCGCCTGGCCCTTCAGGCGCATGGCGCTTTCGGCGTCAAGCTCGATGCCGTCGACGAACCGGTCGCATCCAAGCTCCGAAACCTGGCGACGCGCGGCCTGCGCTGGCTGATCGTCGACGTCGACCTGGTCGCGCCACAAAGCGGGTTGCTCGGCGAATTGCGACGCGTCGGCGTACGAGTGCTGGGCGAAGTCCGGACGGCGGAGCCATTGGCCGCATCGACTGTGACGCAGATCGACGGCTTGCTCGTCAAGGGCAACGAAGCGGGCGGCTTCGTCGGCGAGGACGCAAGCTTCATCCTGCTGCAGAAATGGCTGCAACGCGGCGGCCTCCCGCTGTATGTGCGCGGCGGGCTCACGCCGCATGTGGCTGCGGCCTGCAGCGCGGTCGGCGTCGCGGGCGGCGTGCTCGAGTCGCAGTTGCTGCTGCTCGAAGAAGTGCGATTGCCCGAGACCCTGCGCACGCTGATCGCCAATTTGGCCGGCAGCGAGACGGTCGCGGTCGGCGATGGCGAGAACGGTGGCTACTTCCGGCTTCTGGTGCGCCCCGGTCTTGCCGCGTCGCGCAAGTTTGCGAGCGAAGGCGAGGGTCTCGACAGCAACGGCCTTCGCTCGCTGGTGCTTGGCCGTACGCATTGGCAGGAGCCGGCGATCGGCCTGCTTCCTGTCGGCCAGGAGATCGCTTTCGCTGCCCCCTGGCGCAAGCGATACGGTCACCTCGGCGCCGTCCTGGCAGCGGTCGACGAGGCGGTGCGCAGCCAGCCGCGACTTGCGGCGCGGCACCTGCCGATCGCCGAGGGGGCGCCGCTGGCGCGCTCGCTCGGCATGCGTTTCCCGATCGTCCAGGGGCCGATGACGCGTGTCTCGGACACGGCCGAATTCGCGCTTGCGATCGCCGAGGGCGGGGCCCTGCCGATGGTCGCTTTCGCGATGTTGAAGGGGCAGGCGCTCGCGACGCTGCTCGTGCAGACCACGAAGCTGCTCGGTGAGCGCGTGTGGGTCCTTGGTGTAGACGGCGTTGTCGGCGAGTGCGTTGAGGATCGTCGACAGGTCCTTGATCGGTACCTGCTCCTTGACCAGGTTCTGCAGCACCTGCCGCAGCTGCCCCAGCGCCAGCATGTTCGGCACCAGCTCCTGCACCACCATCGGCGCATCCTGAC
>CAZBKC010000069.1:0-11055 GCA_964492345.1 uncultured Steroidobacter sp.
GCGCATGCGCCTTGAGGATGGAGAAGATGATGTCCTGCTTGCGCGAGCGGGCGAGATTTTCCAGCCCCATCTTCTGCGCAACTTCGACCAGTTCCGGAACGGGTTTGAGCTTGAGCTGGGTCAGGTTCATCGACTGCCGCGACGCGGCCAGTTCCGATGGGGAAATGATTCCTACGTCATCGGCGTCGAAATCATCGATCGGCAGATCGTCATGCTGCTGCTGACGATGATTGCCCCTGTTGCCGTCGTTATTGCCGCCGCGGTTCTGACGACCGCCGCCGCCTTTATTGCCGCCCGGACGATTACGGGCCTGATTGCCGAGATAGCCTCTCACAGTTTGCTTTCCAGAAATGCGGCCAGATCCGCTTTGCGCAGGGCACCGACTTTCTGCCCTTCGACCTGGCCATTTTTAAAGAGAATGAGCGTCGGAATGCCACGGACATTGAAGCGCTGCGGAGTCCGGGGATTGTCGTCGATATTGATCTTGGCGATCGTGACCTTGGATTGGTACTCGCCAGCGATCTCGTCGAGCATCGGAGCAATCATCTTGCAGGGGCCGCACCATTCGGCCCAGAAATCCAGCAGTACCGGCTGACCGGACTTGAGCACATCGTCTTCGAAACTTGCGTCGGTGACGTGCTTGATCGTATCGCTGCTCACCAGGAGGTTCTCCTCGAATCGTTCGATTGATGGAAGATTTTCGCTATGGACCAAGGAAGCGGGAAATCGTGAATCGGCGGGATGGACCGTATTTAGTGACTTGCGTGTGCTCGGTCGGGCACAATGCTGGCAGTTGGGTTTCAGTGAACTGTTGCGTAGCTGCGCGGTGCTCAGGCTCGAAAGCCAGGTAGTTGAGCGAACCAACCCCCGACAGGGGTCTTGTTCAACGAGGAGTCGCTTGGTGCCGGTATTCCGGTCGGGGCGGGCGCGGATGAGTCCGCTGCGTTGGGCTTATTAGAACCGGGCCCATTTCAATTTGCAAGCCTCCACTTCCCGCATTCACGACCCTGATCGATCGACGAATTTGTTCTTCCCATTCATCTCACCGGACCCGCATCGCAAGCAATGGCTGATTCACACCTGACCGAACTGTCCTTCTCGAGCCTGCACCTGCCTGAAACGTTGCAGAAAGGCCTGGCCGATGCGTCCTTCGAGCGCTGCACGCCGATCCAGGCGCAGACATTGCCACAGGCCCTCGCAGGCATGGATGTCGCAGGTCAGGCACAGACCGGCACGGGCAAGACCGCAGCATTCCTGGTTGCGCTGTTTGCGCGACTGATACGCGAACCCGTGCCGGCGACGCGAAGCCTCAATGGTCCGCGTGCCCTGATCGTCGCCCCGACACGGGAACTGGCAGTCCAGATTCACGGCGATGCCGAAACGCTGGGCTCGCACACCGGCCTGCGGCTCGGCCTCGCGTTCGGCGGCGTCGACTACGAGAAGCAGAGGCATCACCTGGAGCAGGGTGTCGACGTCCTCATCGGTACGCCCGGCCGTATCATCGATTTCTTCAAGCAGCACGTCATCGACCTGCGCGCAGTCCAGGTGCTGGTGCTGGACGAAGCCGATCGCATGTTCGACCTCGGATTCATCAGCGATATCCGCTACATCCTGCGCCGCCTGCCCGCTCCCGATCAGCGGCTGAACATGCTGTTTTCAGCGACATTGTCGCAGCGCGTGCTCGAACTCGCGTACGAACACATGAACGAGCCCACGCTCGTGCGCATCGAGCCCGACAAGATGACGGTGGATCGCATCCGTCAGGTGATCTACTACCCCTCGAACGACGAGAAGCCGCGGCTGCTGGTGGGCTTGCTCAAGCACATGGACCCGCGTCGCAGCATGGTATTCGTCAATACGCGGCGCGCGGCAGAAGACATCGAGGGACTGCTGCAAAGCAACGGAATCAACGCCGAAGCGATTTCCGGCGATGTGCCGCAACGCAAGCGCCTGCGCATGCTGCGGGACTTTCACGAAGGCACGCTCGCCGTATTGATCGGCACCGATGTCGCCTCGCGCGGGTTGCACATTCCGGATGTCAGCCACGTCTTCAACTATGATCTGCCGCAGGATCCGGAGGACTACGTCCACCGCATCGGTCGCACGGCACGCGCCGGCACCGACGGCGATGCGATCAGCTTCGGCTGCGAGGACTACGTGATATCGCTGCCGGACATCGAGGCCTACATCGATCGCAAGATCCCCGTCGCCGCCGTACCGCTGGATCTCTTGCCGGAGATCACGATGCCGGCGCGTCGTCCGCGGCACGGACATTCCGGTCCGCATCGCGGCGGCGGTCGACATGGACACAATGGCGGTCGCTCGCAGGGCTCGCGACCTCGTCATGGCGCACAGCAGCAGCGATCGCAGCCCCGACCCGCTCAGGGCAATGCTTCAGCGCCCCCCGCACCGCCGGGAGCGTCATCCTCAGGCGAGGCTCAAGGCAATGGCGCAAAACGACGACGTCGACGTCGTGGCGGCCGGCCCGCAGGCGAGCAGGCGGATGCCCCCACGCCGACGAACGAATGAAACGACCGGGCGAGCGTCAGCTCCCCAGCAAATCGGCAAGCCGCGCGACCGCAGGAAACTCCGTCACTTCACGAGGCACCCCACCCGAGTCCGGATGGGAAATCGCAAACACCTGTGCGATGCCATGGGTGCGCGCGGCTCGCAACACCGCCAGGCTGTCGTCGACGAACAGGCTGCGCGAGGGATCGAAACCGACCTGAGCCTGAGCCCGGTGCCAGAATTCGGCGGATTCCTTGGGTACCCCGTAATCGTGCGAGCTGATCACGACATCGAAGTAGCAGGTCAGGCCGCTTCGCGCATCCTTCACGCGCAAGGCGTCGCGATGAGCGTTGGTCAATAGCGCTGTTCGAAGTTTGCGGTGACGCATCTCCGCAAGAAACCGCTCTGCGCCGGGAAGATATTCCACCCGTTCGCAAATCTCGTGCTTGAGCACCGCGATGTCGAGCCCGAGATCCCTGCTCCAGAAAGCCGTGCAATACCAGTCCAGCGTGCCCTGCCTCGCCGCAAATCGCGGCGTCAGCTCCAGTCGCGCGGCTTCCAGCGTCATCGAATATCGATCCGCGAACCGCTCCGGCACGAGCTGCAGCCAGAAATAGTTGTCAAACTGCAGATCCAGCAGGGTGCCATCCATGTCGAGCAGCACCGTGTCGATCTGTGACCACTGCGGTCGCGGCGGAAGCTGAATCGGTAAAGAGGTCGGTGCCGTGCTGCTCATGGAAGCCGTATCATAGCGTCTCGCCTTCGTCGTCCGGCCTCCCATTCCCCGGAATCATCCCGAGCCTGCCCATGTTTCTCAGCTGGACTGCGCTATTTCTCCTCATTGCCGCGGCCGCGATCGCGTGGTTCTGGCAGGACAGCCTCGGCGCGCGCGAACGCGCGAATGCCGCCGCGATCGAGGCCTGCGAACGCCTGGGATTGCAGTTCCTGGACGGCACCGTCGCGTTCGCCAGAATTGGCTGGACCCGCGACAGCAGCGGCTGGATTACGCTGCGTCGCACCTATGTGTTCGACTACACGGCGACGAGCATCGAACGTCTGCAGGGATTTGTCGTTCTGAAGGGACATCGCGTAGAGACCGTGGGTTTCGCGCCAGGCGAACCTGCACGTCCCATGGCACCGCAGACCGCCGTTTCCCCTCCGCCTGCTGCGGAGTCCGATGAACGTCCGTCCAATGTGTTGCAGCTGGATGAATGGCGCGCGCAACATCGACGGCCCGCCCCGCCGAGCCGCGAGGACCGCGAAGATCGCGGCGATCGGCGTCATTGACTGCCCGGCATGCGCTTGTGGCCGTAATCTGCCGGGTTCTATAAAGTACTGCCGCGATGAGCGAATCGGAAAACAACGTTGAAACCGAGACTTTCCGACGTCTGGAGCGCCTGCGCGACCTGCGTATCGAGCATCGTGATCTCGACGACGTGATCAACCGCCTGCAGATGGATCTGTACGTGAACGAAGTGCAGTTGCGACGGCTGAAGAAGCGCAAGCTGCTGCTGAAGGACCAGATTGCGCGGCTCGAAAGCCAGCTGATCCCCGACCTCAACGCATAAGAACGAGTTGGATGGCGGATAGCGGATGGCGGATGGTATGAGGAGCAAAGCAGTTGCACACCGCTACCAGCTGATAGCTGGTCGGAATTCCGGTCCGTTCCGAACCATCCGCTACCCGCTACCCGCTACCCGCTTCTGCCTTTACTGACATGCAGGAACTGCTGCGCAACATCGGCCAGAGTCTCGAAGGCCTGCTGACTCCCAATTCGCTTCTGCAACTTGGCGCCATCGCCATCGCTGTGCTGCTGGCCTGGTGGTTCGGGCGGCAGGTCGTCGGTACCGAGCGCGCCCGCGCCGCTCTGGCGCAGGCCGGTTTCCGCGCCCGTGTCACTGAGATGTTTCTGATCGCCAGCCCGCATCTGGCGGCGCTGGTCCTGATCGCCGCGTTCGGCGGTGTCCTGCACGCGCTCAAGGTGCGCAGTCACATCGTCGACCTCACCATTACGTTGGCGGGACTGCTGTTGCTGATCCGCGTCACCGTGTACCTGGTACGACTGTCGCTGGGCAATCGCACCAAGGGCTGGGGCAACACGATTACGCTGATCGTCTGGATCGTTCTCTCCCTGCACGTGCTGGGATGGTTCGAACCGCTCGTGCAGGCGCTCGACAGCGTCGGCGTCAAGACCGACAAGTCGCGCATCACGCTGTGGTCGGTGATGAAGCTGCTGTTCACGGTAGGCATCTTCATCCTGGTCGCCGTGTGGATCGCACGCTGGCTCGAACAGCGGCTCATGGCCATGCAGGGGCTCGCGCTCAGCATGCGCATCGGCATCGCGAAGTTCTCGCATGCCTTCCTGATCGGCCTCTCCATTCTGCTGGGTCTCAATGCCGCGGGCCTCGATCTCACCACGCTGAACGTACTGACCGGTGCGATCGGCGTGGGCCTCGGCTTCGGCCTGCAGGCGATCGTCGCGAATTTCATCAGCGGCTTCGTGCTGCTGATGGATCGCTCGATCAAGCCCGGCGACGTCATCAGCTTCACCGGCACGACCGGTACGAGCACCGAAGGTTTCGGCTGGGTGCAGGAATTGCGCGGCCGCTATGTCGTGGTGCGCGATCGCGACGGTGTCGAAACCCTGGTGCCGAACCAGCACCTGATCACGAACCCGGTGATCAACTGGAGCTACACTGATCCGCGGGTTCGACTGAAGCTGCCGGTGCGCGTGAGCTACAAGGACGATCCCGAACTCGCCTTGTCGGTAATGCTCCAGGCTGCCGAGGGCCAGACCCGCATCCTGCGCGACCCGGGCCCGGTGGCGCGCCTGATGGGGTTCAACGACTATGGCTTCGATCTCGAACTGCGATTCTGGATTTCCGATCCGCAGGAAGGCGTGAACAATGTCCGCTCGGACGTGAACCGCACCATCTGGCGCCTGTTCCGCGAGAACGGCATCACCATTCCCGTCGCACAGCGCGAAGTCCGCGTCGAAATGCGCAGTCCCGCCGATCTGGACCCGACGTGAAAGCAGGGCCTCTCCTGCACCCGCCCGACGCGGCGCTCGCTGTGCGCTTCATCCGTGCGGGCGGCCCCGGCGGCCAGAACGTCAACAAGGTCGCCAGTGCCGTGCAGCTGCGCTGCGATCTCAAAGCCTGGCCACAATTGCCGGACCGCATTCGGGTGCGGCTGCGGACGCTCGCCGGACGGCGCCTGACCGACGAAGACGTGATCGTGATTTCCGCGCAGCGCTTTCGCACCCAGGAACACAATCGGCGCGATGCGTTCGAACGTCTCGACGAACTCATCGCTCGGGCATCGATCGAGCCGAAGACCAGACGCGCTACGAGACCGACGCGGGCATCGAAGGAGCGAAGACTGGAGGGCAAGCAGCAACGGGGACGTGTGAAAGCAACGCGCGGCAGGGTGAAGGAACTGGACTGAGAGCCGGGGTGACGCAAGTCACGAGGTCACGCAAGTGACGCAGGCAGGAACGAATTCTCCACCCTCGTCACTTTCGTGACTTCTGTCACCTGCGTCACTTTTACAGGGCGATCGCGATCCCCAACCGGAACTGCGTATCGAGTTTGTCGCGATAGTGGAGCAGGCTCTCGCCGTAGCCGCCGAAGTACTGCAGCAGCAGCCATCCCTGCAGATCGCCGCCACTCAGCTTCGACAACGGATAGGACAGGTTCAGTTCGGCACTGCCGTAATCGCTGCGTGTGCCGCTGCGGAGCGTTGCCCAGAAGTCGAGCCCGCCGCGACTGCCGACGCCGAACGTCCAGTCGACGTAGCCGCGATAATCCTTCATGTCCGGATTCTCGTCCTCGCTGATGTAGTTGTGGACCAGCGGTGCGAAGTAGGCGCGCAGTCCCTCCGGATCGCCGAAGGTCAGCGTCGGTCGCGCATAGATCATGTTGTAGCTGCGCGAGTCCGTTCCCTCCTTGCCGTTCGACTCGTGACCGAATCCCGTCTCGACACCGAAGCGCAACCGGCCGTCCATCGCACGCGCCAGATCGTAATTGGCATAGAACAGTCGCGGCCGGTAACTCGAATCGGTGAAGGGCTTCGACAACTCGCCCAGATCCCACAACGATGTCGTGGAGAACGACAGATACAGGTCGTCGAGCCATGGCATACGCCGCGCCAGCGGTCCGTTGCCGTCGAACAGCTGATAGCGGAAGCTGATCTGGAACTTGGCATTCAGACCGCCATCGCCACCGACGATGAAGAACACCGGCTCATAGGTGGACACGGCGAGGGGCGGCGGCTTGTCGACCAGGCGGCTTTCGATCTGCGCGGTCTTCTGCGCCGGTACAGCGACAGACGGTGGCGAAGGCATCGGCGTCGCTGCCCCCTCCACCTGCACGACCAGCGTGTTGGAGGTCAGGCCGGTGGGCGCGAGCGAGATCGGCCCCTGCACACCCGCTGGCACGGTGCCTTTCAGGCGCACGCGGGCAAACTCGCGAGGCGCGACAGTGATCGGGCCCGCGCGATCGGGAATGAACTCGAGTGTGCTGACCGCCGAGGCCGTATCCAGCCGGATGTGAATATTCTGCGGCAGCTCCAGCGTCAGGGACTGTGCCTCGTCATTGGTGATCGTCATCACCAGTTCGAGTGCTCCACCTGCGGCAACACGCGGCGATGACGTGGAGAGCACGATGTCGGCGCGCGAGAACGACGCAGCCAGAAGCAGGAAGGCGAAGAGAAGCGCACGCATATCGATCACTGTTTGCCGTGAGAGAGGTTGATCCCCTGACAGATGCCAAAGATGCTGGATCCCCGCCTGCGCGGGGCCGACCCACGCCGGGTGGCGAGCCCACCCTATGCGTGAGTCACCTGCAGAATACTGTTGCGGATCTGCTCGTGGAGCACGATCTGCGCGTCCCCGGCGACCGTCTCGATAATGTCGCTGAAAGCCAGGCGGCCTTCACTATTCACTTCGATCACCTTGCGCGTTCTCAGCAGGTCAATGAAATTCTTGAACAGCGCCTTGTCGAAGAACTCGGGCGAGTTCAGCTCGTGCAGCAACGACATGCGCTGCGCCATGAGCTGGCACTGCGACTCGAGCACTCCCTGGGTGATGCGTCCGCTGCCCGACTTGAGCAGGATCGCGATGGCGAGGTAGTAGCGCTCGATGATCTGTACGGTGATCTGCGCCAGCAGGGAAAGCTGCACCGCCTCGGACGATCCCGTCGCCGGACGGCACCACTGCGTATTGCCTTCCAGGACTTCGAGCAGGCCGTGATTGGCCAGATCGTCCAGCACCTCGATCACGGCCGATTCGATCTGCGCTTCGCTCCAGCGCAACGACAGCTCGTCGCGCACGTACGGGTAGATGCGGCGCATCAGACGCTGGATATCGGCGCCGCTCATGGTGCGGTTATTGAGGAAGCAGCACGCGATCAGCGACGGCAACGCGATCAGGTGCAGCACGTTGTTGCGGAAGTAGGTCATCAGCACCGCGGTTTCCTCGGTCATCCTCATGACGTCACCCAGCGGATGCCTGAGGCGCTGCAGGACCTCCATGCGCTCGCCGTGCCGGATCATGGACGCGCCGTCCATGTCGGTCACCCACGCCAGCGGCGAATACGGCGTCTGCCGCAGCAGCGACGCATACATCTCCACCTGCCGCACCAGATCGGCTTCGAGCATCGACTGCTTGGGTGTCGCGAGCAGCGCCAGCGCGAGCAGGCTGATGGGCGTGGCGCAGGCCGCGCTGTTGATGTTCGTCATGATGCGCGTCGCCAGATCGTCGACGGCGGGCGGCAGCCACGGCGGCCGATCGTTTTTCTCCGCCTGCCCCGGCGTGCGATCGGGTGCATGCACGCGCAGAATGTCATTCAGATGCACGGGAGCGCCGAAGCTCACATGCACCTTGCCGAAGCGTTTGCGCAGGGCCGGCAGGGTACGCAGCATCCCCCAGACCGATTCTTTTTCCTTGGGCTGGCCGGACAGCTCACCGACATAGGTCTTGCCTTCGACGAGCCGTTCGTAACCGAAATACACCGGCAGGAACACCACCGGGCGCTTCGGCTCGCGCAGATAACTGCGCAGCGTCATCGACAGCATGCCGGTCTTCGGTGGCAGCAACCGACCGGTGCGGCTGCGTCCGCCCTCGACGAAGTATTCGATCGAATGACCGCGCGCCATCATCAGGCCGAGATACTTCATGAACACCATCGTGTACAGCGCATTGCCCTTGAAACTGCGCCGCATGAAGAACGCGCCGCCGCGCCGCAGGAAGCGCCCGACCACGGGCATGTTGAGATTGATGCCGGCCGCGATGTGCGGCACCGCGTAGCCCTTGTAATAGATCGCATAGGACAGCAGCAGATAATCGATGTGGCTGCGGTGACAAGGCACGTAGATGACTTCGTTGCCGTCGACGATCTGCTGCAACTGACTGAAGTTGTGCAGTTCGACGCCGTCGTAGAGCCGCGTCCAGAACCAGCTCAGCACCCTCGCCATGATGGCGACGAAGATATGCGAGTAGTTGGCTGCGATTTCCTCGGCATAGCCTGTCGCTGTCTGCAGTGCTTCGCGACGCGAGATCTTTTTCGATCGCATCTCGTCGCTCATCGCGCGTCGCACCGCCGCGGCACGCAGTACCTGCGTGAGAATCGTGCGCTGATGCGACAGATCGGGACCGATCGCCGCGGCACGCTGGCGGCTCAGCGCAGTGCGCAGGACTCGCGCGGCACGGCGCACTGCACGTTGCGGCTCGACGCCCTCTTCCAGAAAGCCGCGCAGCGAAATGGGCTCGCCGAACTGCACGAACAGGTTGCGGCCGTTCACGATCACCGACAGCATGCGGCGAAAACGGCCCACCCTCTCCCAGGTCTCCGACAGGAGCAGACGAAACCACGAGGCTTCCTTGTCAGGCGCGCGGCCCCAGAGAATACCGACCGGAATCAGGTCGACGTCGAGAGCGGGATCGGCAGCCACCGCAGCGACCAGCTCACGCAACGTGGCCGGAATGCGCCGGTCCACGCGGTCGCCCCAGAAACCGGCGGGACGTTCGAGAAAGAATGCGGATTGCGCCGGCAGTGGCGGCTTCAGCGCCTGCAGCGGGTCGGGCAGGCCCTGCGCCTGCGCAACCTTCTCCAGCACGACCATGTTGGCCACGCTGTACCGGTCGAGGACGTAGCAGATGGGTCGCGGATGATGCGCGTAGCGTTTGCGCAGGTCTTCTGTCAACACATGCGGCCGCGCCCACATCGAAATGGGCGTGCGCAGCAGCGCGAGGGAGAAGCGGCCCGAACCGGACTGATCAGCCATCGACGTCAACGTGCGCGCGTGGACTACTGACCTTCGGCAGCGTCGATCTGCTGGTCTGTCTGCTGCTTCTGCGCGTCGACCGTATCCTGGACGCCGCGGGCCTTGTCCATGGTGCCGACCATGTCGCCGAAGGCTGTGTCCTCGACAGGCGGCGGTTCCGGCGGCTCCGAACTGCTGCCGCAGCCGGCGAAGACGCATGCACAGAGAGACACAAGGGCAAGCCGGTGCAGGTGAGTCATGACGCTACCTTGCATGTTGTTGGAGCGGCGATAGTAGCGCATCGCCAATCCGGCCTGACTATGAGGAGGCCGGCGCAGACGCGAGCCGTCGCAGGAACAGGCCGAACAGATCGCAGACTTCGCCGAGGTTGGCAGTGAGCCGGTGATCGGAATCGATCAGGTGAAGCGTCGCGCGATATTGCTGGGAAAACCGGATGCTGTTCTGTGCGGGAACGACGTCATCGTTCCAGCCGTGCACTATGTCGATCGGACACGTGGCTGGCACAGGCGTGAGCTGCTCGTAGCCGGGCATGAAGAACGCCGGCGCCATCAGGAACATGCCGCGCGTCGGGACCTGCGATGACACTGACGCCGCGACGTGACCGCCCAGACTGGAGCCGACGAGGATCAGCGGACGCGCCAGCGATTCGGCGAATCCCAGCAGCTTCTCCACCCGCACCGGCGCTTCCATGCCGCGGTAGTCGATCGATTCGACGTGCAAGCCACGGGCTTCTGCCACTTTGGCCAGTGCAACGATTTTGGTACCCCAGGGTTCGCCGTCGAGGCCGTGCGAGAAGACGACGGCAGGAGGTGACGGGTGACCCGTGACGGGTGACGAGTCAGACATCAGGCTTGCCTCGCGATTCATGGATTGACCCGTCACTCGTCACCGGTCACGCGTCACGAATTCATTCATCGAGAATCCCCGCATCGCCGCGCTCCGCAGTCCCCGGCAGGCTGAAATCGTGGATGCGCGGGTCGGCGAGATGCGACGGCACGACATTGCGCAGGCTCGAGAAAATCGATTCGGTGCGTCCCGGATAGCGCGTCTCCCATTCGCGCAGCATTTTCTTGATCTCGACGCGCTGCATGTTTTCCTGCGAGCCGCACAGCGAGCACGGAATCAACGGAAACTGTCGCGTCCGCGCGTAACGTTCGATGTCGGACTCCGCCACATAGGCGAGCGGACGAATGACGATGTGCCTGCCATCCTCCGAACGCAGCTTCGGCGGCATCGTCTTCAGCTTGCCGCCGAAGAACATGT
>CAZBKC010000070.1:0-11007 GCA_964492345.1 uncultured Steroidobacter sp.
AATCGACACCGCTGCGCGGCCGCTACCTGTTCGCGGACTACGGCTCCGGGATCATTCGCGCATGGCTCCCGGAGAGCGCCACGCAGCCACGCCGGCCGACGACGCTGCTGGACACCAACTTCTTCATTTCTTCGTTCGGCGAAGGCAATGACGGCGAACTCTATATCGTCGCCTTCGACACACTGCATCGAATCGTGTTTCAGCCGCCCACGGCTGGCGCACCGGTACCGACATCGCTGAGCGCGACGGGCTGTGTCAGCCCGTCCGATGCGAAACTGCCGGCCGCCGGCCTGATCCCCTATGCGATCAATGCACCGTTCTGGTCGGACGGCGCGACCAAGCATCGCTGGATCGGCCTGCCCGATGGCCAGAGCATCACCGTGCAATCGGGCGGCGACTGGGATTTCCCGAACGGCACCGTGCTGATGAAAAACTTCAGCATCGGCCCACGCCTCATCGAAACACGCCTGTTCATGCGCCACTCCGATGTATGGGCCGGCTACAGCTACGAGTGGAACGCCGAGCAGACGGACGCGACGCTCGTGCAGGGCGGCGCCGTACGCGACATCGGCAACGGCCAGCACTGGATCTTCCCGAGCGAGGGTCAATGCATTCAGTGCCACACGAGCGCGGCCGGCGGCTCGCTCGGCCTGGAAACCGCGCAGCTCAATCGCGATTTCCTCTATCCGCAGACGCAGCGCACCGCGAACGAACTGTTCACGCTGAATCACATCCAGACGCTGACCCCGCCGATTCCCGATCCGGCCGCACAGCCGCGCATGCCGGATCCGGCAGACACAACGGCCCCGCTCAACGACCGTGCCCGCGCCTGGCTGCACACCAACTGCGCGCAATGCCATCGCACCGGCGGGCCGACGCCGAGCACGATGGATCTGCGCTACACGACACCGTTGAACCAGACCAACGCCTGTGAAGCAGCGCCACAAGCGGGAGATCTGGGTATCGGAACCGCGGCGCGACTGATCGACCCAGGCAGCGCGACGAATTCGATCATCGTGAACCGCGCGAATCGTCGCGACGCGAATGCAATGCCACCGGTCGGCTCCAGTCAGGTAGATGCGGCGGGCGTAGCGCTGCTCACGGACTGGATCAACGGTCTCGCGGGCTGCTGAAGACGGGAATGAGGCCGCGAAAGACCGCATAAAAGAAGGTCATGAACGCCCAGAATGGGATGAGGCATCTCCGCCTCATTGATTTCTTTTATGCGGTCTTTTGCGGCCTCATCGATCTCAGTCCTTCCTCTTCTCTTCGTAATGCACGACCGGCTGGCCGCTGGTCACGGCCATCTCGCCTTCGATCACGGCGCCTTGCGCGATCGCGATGCTGCGTGCAGTGACCGCGCCGCGGAGGCGGGCGGTCTTGCGTATCTCCAGCTTGTCGCTGACGGTGATTTCACCGTACCACTCGCCGGCGATCACGGCGCTCTTGACGGTCAGTCGGCCTTCCCAGCGACCGCCTTCGGACAGGGTCACGCTGCCGCGGACAGTGCTGTCTCCCAGCACCGTCCCGCCGACGATCAGATCGCTCTCGCAATCGAGATTGCCGGTGACGGTCGTGCCGGCACCGATGAACGTCGGACTGCTCGAGACGCGGTCGCTGGAGCGGCGGCGTGGCGTATCGGTCATCGAAATCTCCTCGCGCTGTGGCAAAGACAATTATTCACTCCTCGACGCGCTTTCTGTGTAACAGAAACGTCGCCGGCCGGCGTCAACCACTGACGCGGCGTTCGTACCGCGTCCGAAGCTGACAATCTCCGTCACCCGTCGAGACCACGCATTGGCGGCCTAACCTGCTGATTGGCTTGAAGACCGGACACTGGCATATGCCTTGCACCAATGGCCCCGTGCGCAGAACCTCGAGCCATCTCCCGAGGGCAAGCAGGTTCGCATTCCACGCCGCCATGCGTCTTCCCCGCTGGCGGCGTTTTTTTTTGCGCCGTTATGATGGGCTCCTTCATCGGTCGAGGTCCGCCCATGACGCGCCTGTCGCTGTTCGTGCCGTTGCTGCTGCTGTGGGTCTCATCCGCGCATGCGCAGGTCGCCGGCACGGAGACAATCGAATCGATCACACTGGCCAACGGCATGACCATCATCGTCTGGCCGGACAGCGACATCCCGAACGTGGCGCTCTACAACTGGGTTCGCGTCGGCAGCCGCAACGAAGTGCCCGGCATCACCGGACTCGCACATTTCTTCGAGCACATGATGTTCAACGGCACCAGCACGCGCGCGCCCGGGGAATTCGACCGTCAGCTCGAGGCGGCAGGCGCGAGCAACAACGCATCCACTTCGAACGATGTGACCATCTACAAGGACTGGTTTCCACGCAGCGCACTGGAGCTGGTGTTCGACCTGGAGGCAGACCGGCTGCGCAATCTCGCCTTCGACCCGGAAGTCATCGAAAGCGAACGCGGAGTCGTGTACTCGGAACGGCGGCTCAGCGTCGATGACAGCCATTTCGGCCGGCTCATGGAGCAGGTGCAGGCAACGGCATTCGTCGCACATCCCTACACGAATCCGACCATCGGCTGGCCGTCCGACATCGAAGGCTGGACGGTCGAGGATCTGAAAGAATTCTTCGCAACCCACTACGCACCTAACAACTGCACCATGATCCTGGTCGGCGACGTGGAGCCAAAACAGGTTTTCGCGCTGGCACGCAAGTACTTCGAAGGGATTCCGCGGCAACCACCGCCGGATCCCATCCGCACGAAGGAACCGGAGCAATCCGGCGAACGCCGCGTGGTGATCGATGCAGAGGCACAAACCCCGTTGCTGCAATTCGCCTATCACGGCGTGGCCGGCAGCGATCCGCGCGTACCCGCACTCGAACTGCTGCTGCGCATCCTCACCGACGGTGACGCTTCGCGCCTGCGCCAATCGCTGGTCGAGGAGCAGCAGGTCGCCATCTCCGCCGACAGCTACCTCGACGCCGGGTTCGATCCTGGCCTCGTGTGGCTGTTCCTGTCGTTGCCGTCGCAGGGCGATCTGCAGCAGGCGGAAAAGGCCTTCGATCAGCAGATCGAACGCATCGTCACGGGAGGCGTCACCGCCGTCGAACTGAGCCGCGCCCGCAATCAGGCCATCGCCGATTTCTGGCGCGAACTGGCGACCATCGACGGCAAGGCGGACCTCGTGGGCTCGTACGCAGTGATGAAAGGCGGCTATCAGAAGCTGGCCGATGCTCCGCGCACGTACGAGCAAGTCACTGCCGACGACATCAGGAAACTGGCTGCCGAACTGCTGCGACCGACGAACCGGACGGTCGGCGTGCTGCGCCCGGTTGCAGAAAACAAGGAAACCCCATGAGCCCACGACGAACGGCCGGGCATCGCTGGATGCTGACGGTACTGCACACGTTCGCGGCGCTGGCAGTCGCGATCACGGCGCAGGCGACGGACACCGGCGTGAAGACACCGCCTTTCGAACGCGTACAGCTCGACAACGGCGCCTTACTGCTGCTGATGGAACGGCACGACGTGCCGTTGATCGCGGTCCGGGCACTGGTCCGCGGCGGTGCCTCGATCGATCCCGACAACCAGTCCGGCCTGTCGAGCGTACTCGCCAGCCTGCTGGAGAAGGGCGCGGGCAAGCGCGATGCCACGCAGTTCGCGAGCACGCTCGCGTCGGTGGGCGGCGTCATGTCCGCAGCCGCGCAATCGGAGAGCATCGCGGTCAGCGGCTCCTTCCTGTCGCGCGATCACGCATTGATGACGGAACTGCTGGCCGACGTGCTGCAGCGTCCGCAACTCACGCAGGCTCAGTTCGATTCGGTGCGTGACCGGCAGATCGAATTCATCCGCGCCGCCAAGGACTCGGAGCTGGGCTCATTGACGTCGGCCTACGGCAAGGGCGCCGTCTTTCGCGGTCATCCGTACGGCAAGCCTGCGATGGGCAGCGAAGCGGGGCTTGCCGCCGTCACGCACGCGTCACTCACACAGCACTACCGGCAGCAGTTCGGCGCCGATCGGTTGATCGTCGCGGTCGTCGGCGACTTCAGGACCGCGGCCATGAAACAAGCCCTGAGCCGCGCCTTCGGCAACTGGCAGAAAGCCCCCGCGCCGCTCGCCGTGATTCCGGAACAGCAGTCGCAGTCGGGTCGTCGCGTGTTGCTGGTCGACGCGCCGGACTCCGTGCAGTCCTACTTCTGGGCCGGCAATGTCGGCGTCGCCCGTTCGTTTGCCGGCCGCGCACCGCTCGATGTGGTGAATACGCTGTTCGGCGGGCGTTTCACCTCCATGCTCAACAGCGAACTGCGTATCCGGACGGGCCTGACCTATGGAGCGAATTCAAGGTTCGAGCGACCGTCGCAGCCAGGAACCTGGGCACTGAGCTCGTACACGAAGACCGCGACGACCGTCGAAGCCATCGACCTGGCCTTCGCCGTGCTCGATCGCCTGCATTCGCAACCGCTCGATCCGGCGCTGCTCGCTTCGGGCAAGGCGTATGTGCAGGGCCAGTTCCCGCTGGCGCTCGAAACGGCCGATCAATGGGCCGGCACGCTCGCCGACATCGAGTTCTACGGTCTGGATCGCCGCTACATCGACGGCTATGGGGCGGCGCTTGCGTCCGTGACCGCAGCCGATGCACAGAAGATGATCCGCGAGCGCTTCCCCACCAGCGACAACGTGACGCTGGTGGTCATCGGCCAGGCCAGCGCGATCCGCGACGGTTTGCGCAAGTACGGGCCGGTGACGGAAATGAAGTTGTCGGATCCGGCGTTCGCGCCTGCGAAGTGAAGGCAATCCATGCTCATCGCCACCTGGAACGTCAATTCGCTGCGCGCCCGTCTTCAGCATCTCACCGGCTGGCTGGCAAGCAATCCGGTCGACGTCATCGCCCTGCAGGAAACGAAAGTCCCCGACGAGGGCTTTCCGTTCGATGAAATCGCGGCGCTCGGCTATCAGGTCGTGGCGAACGGTCAGAAGAGCTACAACGGCGTCGCCATCCTCTCGAAGCTGCCCATCGAGGACGTCGTGCGCGACATGCCGGGCTATACGGACGAACAGCGGCGCGTGCTGACGGCCACGATCGGCGGCGTGCGCATCGTCAATGTCTACGTACCCAACGGCCAGGCGGTCGATTCGCCGAAGTACCAGTACAAGCTGGTGTGGCTGGAAGCGCTGAAGGTGTTCCTGCAGGAGCAACTCATCGCGCATCCGCGCCTGGTCGTTCTGGGCGACTACAACATCGCACCGGAAGATCGCGACGTACACGACCCCGTCGCCTGGCAGGGCCGGGTGCTGTGCAGCGAACCGGAACGGGCCCGCCTGCGCAGCCTGCTGGACCTGGGACTGGCTGACGTCTTTCGTCGCTTCGAACAGCCCGAGCGCATGTACAGCTGGTGGGACTACCGCATGCTCGGGTTTCGCCGCAATCATGGATTGCGGATCGACCTGCTGCTGACCAGTGCCGCCCTCACGCAATTGTGTGACGCATGTCACATTGATAAGGAGCCGCGACGGCTGGAGAAGCCGTCCGATCACGCACCGGTGATCGGCAGATTCAATATTCCCGCATAAATGCAGGGTTTTCGCGGTTTCTGCCGATAGTGCTGCCAACTATTCCGACATGGACAAACCGCGCCTACCGGCTAGACTGCAGCGAATCCGCCGTGCGCCAGAACACCATGCAGCGCGCGTCGGCTACACACCTTCATGCAGTACCGGCGCAGCGATTTCGATGTCACCAACACCGTGCAGGTGAGTTCGGCGGAAGCCGTTCGCCGCGCGGTCAGTGACCTTTATCGCCAGCAGTGGCCGCACTATCCGTTCGATCGCATCGACACCGCCTTCCGCGATTTCGAGCGACTCTTCAACGGGCAGTTTCCCGGCTACTACGGCTGCGACACGGTCTATCACGACCTGCAGCATTCGCTCGACGGCACCCTGGCCGTGTCGCGTCTGATCGTCGCCTACGATCGTGCACACATCGCCGAAGAACGGCTCGGACCCGAGCGCGCGATTCTCGCGGTGGTGATCGCCCTGTTCCACGACGCCGGTTACATCCGCCAGACTGACGACCAGACGCACCGCAATGGCGCCGAATTCACGCTGACGCATGTGGGCCGCAGCGCGCAGTTCATCGGCCGCTACCTGCCGACCATCGGCATGGCACAGTGGGTTCCCGTCGCAACGAAGGTCGTGCACTTCACCGGCTACGAAGTCCAGTTCGATCAGATCCGTCTGGACGATCATCGCGACCGCATCGTCGGTCACATCGTCGGCACCGGCGATCTCATCGCACAGATGTCGGATCGCTGTTACCTGGAAAAATGCCGTGATCGTCTCTTTCCGGAATTCGTGCTCGGCGGCATCGCCATGCCCAGCGATCAGCAGGGCAATATGGCCGTGAAGTATCGCTCCGGACTCGACGTGCTGCGGCAGACGCCCGACTTCGTCGAGGAAGTCCGACGCACGCGGCTCGATGGCGAATTCGCCGGCCTGTACCGGCATCTGTCCGTGCTGTTCAATGGCCGCAATCCCTACATGGAAGCGATCCAGGCCAATCTCGACTATCTGAGCGAGGTGCTGCGCACCGGCAGCTGGCCGATGCTGCGGCGTGATCCTCCGTGCTTCACCTGGGAAAAGAATCCGGTGCAGAACATCCGCTCGCTGGTCCTCGGGCACATCAAGCAGGCGTGGAAGAGCTGACACGACGCAGCGTCTGCTGACGGCGATATTCCAATCGCGCCAACGACTTCCTATTCTGGCGACCGGCCGCATCGGCCTGCCTCATCGCTCCGCCACATGGTTTCCACCGATCCGACGCTTCTCGGTCTCGCAGTTGCCGGCGGCATTGGACTGCTGATCGGGATCGAACGCGAACGCAGTCACGCGGAGAAGCAGGAACGTGCCACCGCCGGCGTCCGGACTTTCACACTGACGTCGCTCGCGGGCGCGCTGAGCCTGCTGGTCGCCGACGAAAACACCTTCATCGCCTTCGGCCTCGCAGTCGCCGCGCTGATCGCGATCGGCTATCGACGAACGCGCGATCAGGACCCGGGCATGACGACCGAGATCGCCCAGCTCAGCACGTTCCTGCTGGGCGGTCTCGCCATGCGTGAACCGCAACTTGCGGTGGGCATGGCCGTCGCCATCGTGATCGTGCTGGCTGCGCGCACGAAATTGCATCACTGGATACACAACACGCTCACCGACATCGAGATTCGCGACGGCCTGCTGCTGGCTGCCGCGGCGCTCATCATTCTGCCGCTGACGCCGGCAGTGGCCGTCGATCCGTGGGGCGTCGTGAACCCGCGGCAGCTGTGGGCGCTGGCCGTCACGATGATGGCGATCAACAGCCTGGGCTATATCGCACTGCGAATGCTGGGCCCGAAAGTCGGGCTGATGATCGCTGGCTTCTTTTCGGGATTCGTGTCCAGCACCGCCACCACTGCGACCATGGGAGCGCGGGCGAAAGACCAGCCGGCGCTGCGTCGCGGCGCTGTCGCAGGCGCCGCTGTCTCATCGCTGGCCTCGATCATCCAGATCGCGATTCTCGTCGCGCTGGTGAGCCGGCCGCTGTTGTCGCGGATGGCGCTGCCGCTGCTGGCGGCTGGATGCACGGTCGCCGCGTACGCCGCGCTGTTCGCCTTTCGCAGTGCTCGCGACGGCGGCGAACTCAGCAATCCGGCGGGCCGCCCGTTCAATCCTAAAACCGTGCTGGTCTTCGTGCTGGTGATCGGCAGTGTGCTGATCGCTTCCGCCGTGCTGACCCGCTGGCTTGGCGGCAAGGGTCTGCTGCTCGCCAGCGCCTTCAGCGGTCTGGCAGATATGCACTCCCCCGCCGTGTCCGCTGCCTCGCTCGCTGCGGCCGGGAATGTCACGCTGGAACTCGCGGCGACCGCCATCCTGACCGGCTTCACCGTGAACACACTCAGCAAATGCGTGCTGGCCTTTTCCGTGGGCGGTCGCAGCTTCGGCTTCGAGTTCGTCCCCGGCATTCTGCTGAGCGTCGCCGCGGCCTGGGCGACGCTGCTCGCTCAGCGCTTGATTTTCTGACGCTGGTCGATCCGCACGGCAGCGGCTACGCTTGCTTCGCCCGCACAACACCGATCAATCAGGGTCCGCATGTCCTTGCAGTTTCCACGACTCGCAGCCCGCTTTCCGCGCAAACGCGCCTTCATTACCGGGGCCGGCGGCGGACTGGGACTGGCACTGACGCAGGCGCTGGCCGCAGACGGATGGGCGCTCGGACTGTTCGACCACAACCTCTCGCGGCTCACTGCGGTTGAAGGCGATCTGTCGGCCGCAGGCGTGAAAGTGCTCGCCTACCCCGGCGACGTCACTCATGCCGACGAGCTCACTGTTGCGGTGAATACATTCGCAACGACCAACGACGGCCTCGACCTCATGATCAACAACGCAGGCGTTTCCTGCGCCGGCACGATGATGGAGACATCGCTCGACGACTGGCAGTGGATCGTCAGCATCAATCTCATGGGTATCGTGCACGGCAGTCGCGCGGCGATCCCGCATCTGCAACGCAACGGCTCGGGCCTGCTGATCAATGTCGCCAGTGCGGCAGCGTTCGCCTCGGCGCCCGGCATGATCGCCTACAACGCCACGAAGGCGGCAGCACTCTCGATCAGTGAAACCCTGTGCGGCGAACTGCGATCGGCCGGCACCCAGGTATCGGTGGCGATGCCAACCTTTTTCCGCAGCGGCCTGCTGGAGTCGTTTCGCGGCAGCCAGGAACGGCGCCTGCAGGCGGAGCAGGCGATGGCGAATTCCACGTACACGGTCGATCAGGTCGCGCGCGATGTGCTTACGCGAGCGCAGGCCGGCCGCACGTACATCGTACTGCCGGGATCGGCTCGCTGGCTGTGGCGCTGCAAACGCTGGATGCCCACGCAGTTCCTGAAAAGCGTCGTGGCCCTGCGCGAGCGGATGCGGGAACCGCGCTGACCGGATCAGAACAAGCGGCCCGGACCGTCGATGGACAGCATGAAGCGGGTATAGATTTCCGGCAATCGCGCCAGAACATGCGACTTGCCTTCGATCGGGCTCGTGTCGATGACCTGGCGCAACATCGACAGGCTGAGCGATTCCAGAGCGGGAACCGCCACCGGCGCATAACTGAGGTGCCAGGGTTCGGGACTCACACCGCCGCGGTCCGTCCGATAGGGCCGGAAGAAACCGAATCGGCTCATGTGGGCATCGAGCCAGACATTGAGCCTGGAGAAAATCCCGCCGGCGGCATATTCGGCCGGCACGAGTTCCACGGTGTGGCCTTCGGGAATCGCTGCGGCGTCGATCACGTCGACATCGCTGCCCCAGTGATGGCGACTGCCGCCGGGAATCGCGGACCAGCACAGGATCGTGTCCACCGCCTCATAGTCGCCAAGGCTGGAGCGTTCGACCGGCTGGCTGTTGCGGTCGTACAGGCGACGCTCGCCCAGCCATTTGCGATTCCAGATCAGCATCTGCGTATCGAAGTCGCGAAAACTCGAACGAGCGGCAAGATCGATACCATCATCGGCAGCCGCATCGCGCATCGAAAGAAACGACGCGGCCGCTTCATAGTGAAGTCCGCACTGCGGGTGTTGCAGTTCGACCACGTGCGTACGGGCCCGACCTGTCAGCTCGAACTCATTCATTCTTGTACAAACCTCCGACACCTGGCCGGCAAACGACCGCGGCGAGTATGTCAAAAACCCCGACAAGCCGGCGCGTTTCACGGTTTACCCGTCCGATTGCGTTCGCCCGCGGCGGCGTAATGCGGACAAAGACCTTTATGATGACGCAGGAAACGGCAATGATTGTGTGGCTGCGTAGCTTAGTCAGCGATGGATCGTGACTAAAGGCCCATGAACGAAACTATGGATTTCGGGGTCAAATACAAATTCAGGCCGGCCTCAGGGGATCGATAATCGCGGGGTTGGGCCACGTCGACGCGGTCGACAACGGATAACGCTGGAGTAAAGCTTGAGAACGCGCGGCCTCAGGGCCAGATTGCTCGGCATCGCGATCACAGCCGGACTGTGCATCACAGCCATTCTGTTGTCGCTCGAATATCTGGAACACCGACGATCCATCGAGTCCTTCGGGGCCGAAGATGAGGGGATCCTGCTGGCTGCAGAATCGCTGCGACTCAATGAAGAAGGCCGTTCGATCGTGACGGCCCATGCCACTCAGCTCGAAACGGCATTGCGCAATGGCGACCGGGCATTGTCGACAACCATCGGCAGCGCCATGCTGGCCGCACCGATCGTCACCTCGGTATCCATCAGCGACGCCAACGGCGAAACGCTCTTCGTCGAACAGAAAAACGAGTCGTGGGTGACAACGTTGGCCGACGGGGAACGACTTGGTATCGATCAGACGTTTGGCTCCGCCGGTACCGTCCGCATGGAAGTGGGCCGCCCGGGGCTGCTCGATTCTGCACGGGGGTTGCGCAACCAGCTCCAACGCGTCGAAAACCTCACCTTCAGGAATTCGATGTGGATCATCGGCGCAGCGGGCCTCCTCATCACCGCCGTGATGGCGCTGGTCGCATGGCTGCTGGCGCGGCGACTCGAACGCCCCATCGTCGAACTCATCCGCTCGGCAGAGCGCATCGGCGAAGGCGACTACACCCGGCCGCACGCCGTCACCAGCAGCAACGAGATGGCGGACCTGGAAATGGCGCTCGACCGGATGCGCCAGAACCTGCGCCAGACCACCATCACCAAGAACTATCTGAATACCGTCCTCAACAGCATGAACGACGCTGTGCTGGTGACCTCGTCCACCGGGATCGTCACGCGCGCCAACGACGCTGCCGTCCGCCTGTTCGGCTACAGCGAACCGGACATCGTCGGCAAGCCTTTCATTACGCTGATCGCCGACAACGAAAGTGAGAATTTTTCCCTGGAAGCTGCCACCGTCGAAACACGGGAGACCGTCATCGCGACTTCCAGCGGACAGACCATCCCCGTATCGCTGTCCAGCGCACCGATCGCCGCGGACGATCCGCAGTTCGCCGGCACCATCTTCGTCGTCCG
>CAZBKC010000071.1:0-2267 GCA_964492345.1 uncultured Steroidobacter sp.
CAAGCGGAGGAGGGGAAGAAACAGAAAGCCCTTGCGCTTAATGCAGTGCCATTGGGCTGAAGCCCGCCCCCACAGGAAGAAACCAGCAACAATCGGCTTAACTTAGTGCCATTCTTCTCTGTGACCTCTGTGTAAAACACTCTTCCCCATCCGGGTCCGAAAACGGCTAGTCCACCCACCCTGCCGGGCGTATCGTCCGCTGGATGGACGGCATTCACGGTCTCGACGAAGCGGCACTCGATCGCGCGCGCATCAGCCGCGATCCGCGGTTCGACGGAAAATTCTTCATTGCCGTAAAGACGACCGGAATCTACTGCCGACCGGTCTGCCCCGCGCCGAGCCCGAAGAAGACGAACATCCGCTACTACGCCACTGCGGCTGCCGCGGCGGAAGCGGGATTTCGTCCATGCCTGCGTTGCCGGCCCGAGGCTGCGCCTGGCACACCGGCATGGCTGGGCACCTCGGCAGCGGTCCGACGTGCGCTGCGACTGATCCAGGACGGGGCGCTCGATCGCCTGTCGGTCGATGAACTCGCTGTGAAGATCGGTATCGGGCCACGACATCTGCATCGGCTGTTCATCCAGCACGTCGGCGCTTCGCCGCTCGCCGTGGCACAGACGCGTCGACTGCATTTCGCGAAGCGGCTGCTCGACGAAACCCGGCTGCCGATCACCGAGATCGCCCTTGCGTCCGGTTTCGGCAGCCTGCGGCGCTTCAACGATGCATTCCAGAAAACCTATCGACGCGCACCGCGCGAACTGCGCCGATCGAAACACGATCGTGCCGCTGCCGACGGCGACGAAGTCGTCCTGAAGCTCTCGTATCGACCGCCGTACGACTGGGCGCAGGTGCGCGATTTTCTTGCGACGCGCGCGATCCCCGGCGTCGAACGCGTCGACGATGGCGGTTATGTGCGAACGATTGCGCTCGACAGCGGCCACGCCATCGTGAACGTGCGGCATCTGCCGGCGGCGAATGCGCTGGAGCTGCGCGTTCGCGGCGCTGCGCCGACGGACCTGTTCCGGATCTCGGCGGCCGCACGGCGCATGTTCGATCTCGCGGCCGATCCGGTTCGGATTGCTGCCGGGTTCAGGTCCGATCCGCTGCTCGCATCACTGGTGAAACTGCGTCCCGGCCTGCGCATTCCGGGCGCATGGGACCCATTCGAATGTGCCGTGCGCGCAGTACTCGGCCAGCAGGTCAGTGTCGCGGCGGCGCGCACGCTTGCATCGCGACTCGTGAATCGCACCGGCCGGGCGATCGACGGCGGCGACGGACTGACGCATCTGTTTCCTGCACCGGCCGTGCTGGCTGCGGCGAACCTCGACGGACTCGGCATCACGGGCGCACGCATCGCCGCGCTGCACTCGCTGGCGCAGGCAACCGCGCATGGCCGGCTCGATTTCACCGCCAGCGTGGAAGACGTCGCGCAGTCCATCGCCGCACTGCCGGGCTTCGGCGCATGGACGGCGCAATACATCGCGCTGCGCGCGTTGGGCGAGCCCGATGCCTTCCCGACGGGAGATCTCGTGCTGCGTCGGCTCGCCGCAGGCGATGGACCGCCGCTCACGATACGTGCTCTGCAACAACGCGCGGAAAGCTGGCGCCCGTGGCGCGGTTACGCCGTCATGCACTTGTGGAAAGCGGCCGCCAGTGCCGCGAGGCCCCGCACCGGAAAACTGTGAATCGGGTCACCGATCGACCCGGTACGCGGGGCTTGTTCTGAACACGCATCACGGCACGACAGGCGCGCCGCGCTCATCCTGCCGCACGCATGGACACGAACCTTCATTCGCTGTGGCGCGTGCTCGCGCTGATCGCTGCGCTCGCGTTCGCAACGCCGCCGCGGGCCGACACGCAGGTCAGCATCGGCGATCTGGAGCCGGCGGATCGCACCGTGCTGGCACCGGGCGTCTCCATGTACGTGCTCATGAACTACGAGACCGACACGCCCGTGCGCCTGTGGGCACGACCCTATGCGAACGGCACCGAGGTCCGGCAGGCGCTGTCGAACGCGTCGCCGGAATACACCGGCGCCGGCGAGGCACTCGGCTGGTTCGCACTGTCCAAACCAGGCGTCGTCGATGAAATCCGCATCAAGGCCGGTGGCGGCGATCCCTATCGCGAATGGCCTGTAACGAGTCTGCCGGTGAGGCTCGAATGGCGCGCCGAAGGTCGGACCAGCGGCAGCCAGGCAGCGTGGGTCGACGAACTGAGTCGGGAACAGACTGCACAGATCACGGCGCAGGCCCGGCAGCACGCCAGCG
>CAZBKC010000071.1:2277-6692 GCA_964492345.1 uncultured Steroidobacter sp.
AGCGAATCCGGCGGTGCGGGCGATGTCCTGATATTCGCGGGATTCCTGGCGCTGGTGGGAACATTGCTGATCGGCGGCATCGCGCTGCCGCTGCGCAGCGCACGGCGCTGGAGCGGCGGCTGGCGCATCGCGGCCTTTGCACCGCTGGGGCTCATGGGATTCGTGATCCTGCGGATCGTCATCGATACCGCGATCGATCCGACCTCGCACAACCTCTGGCCGTTCGAGATCCTGATCTTCGGCGCCGTTGCACTCCTGATCGTCTTCGCGCTCAAAATCGCGCGACGGATACTCGGCGTGCGCTGACGATACGATCAAACTCTCGTCATTCGCGCGCAGGCGCAGCGGCTGATGCAGATTTCAGATGCTGGCGGGCCGACAGACTCAACTTGCAAGTGCAGTGCTGGCGTTGGGGCCGTGCCTTGGGTCCGTCGAGCCTTTCGGGGACGGCGTCCCCCGCCGGGGGTTCCGCGGCATCATGAATACGTCCCTGTAGGCGAAAACATCCCTGTTTTCGACAGCCCCGAAAGCCTCGACGGACCCAAGGCACGTCTGCAGCTTCGATCGGCATTCATCAGGAACAGGCCTCTCTACTCCGTCATCCCCGCGAAGGCGGGGATCCATCCGGTCAGCAAAGATGGATCCCCGCCTTCGCGGGGATGACAAAAAAGCAGTGCGCTTCTTGCGACGGAGGAGTCTACGCGGGAGCGACGCGAGTCACTTCGCGAGCAGCTTTTCGGTCGCCGCGAGCAGCACCGCCAGCACCACGCCCTCGGCGGCCTGCGCGACTTCCGCCAGGTCCGGAAAGCTGGGTGCGATGCGGATCGTACGGTCGTGCGGATCGTTGCCCAGCGGATGCGTCGCACCTGCCGGGGTGAGCTCGACGCCGGCTTCCTTCGCCAGTTTCACGACCTGCCTGGCGCAGCCGTCCATGACATCGAGCGTGATGAAGTAGCCGCCCTTCGGCGTGGTCCATGCAGCCACGCCAGTGTTACCGAGATGCTCGGCGAAGATCTCCAGCACCTTGTCGAACTTCGGCGCGAGGATTTCGCGATGCCGGTCCATCAGCGTTGCAATGCCGTCCGCATTCTTCAGCAGACGCAGGTGGCGCAGCTGGTTGACCTTGTCGCCACCGATGGTGCGCTTCTCGATGCGCTTCAGGTACCAGCCCGTGTTGTCCTTCGAACCCGCGAACACGCCGATGCCGGCGCCTGCGAACGTGACCTTCGAAGTCGAGCCGAAGATGAAGGCACGATTCGGATTGCCGTGACGCGCGCATGCCGCATCGATGTTGGCGATCTCGATGCGCTCGGCCGTCAGGTGATGGACCGTGTAGGCGTTGTCCCAGAACACGCGGAAGTCGCGCGCCGCCGTCGGCATTTTCGCCAGGCGCTCGATGGTTTCGTTCGAATACACGCTGCCGGTCGGATTGCTGTACTTCGGCACGCACCAGATACCCTTGATCTGCGCATCGCCGGCAACGAGCTTCTCGACCGCGTCCATGTCGGGACCGCTGTCCGTGAGCGGCACCGGAATCATTTCGATGCCGAATTCCTGGCAGATGGAGAAATGCCGGTCGTAGCCGGGCACGGGACACAGGAAGGCGATGCGCGATTCCTTCGACCACGGCCGTTCGCTGTCGCACGTGCCCTTCAGCATCGAGAAAGCCACGCAGTCGTGCATGATCGAGAGGCTCGCGTTCTCGCCGATGACGAGACGATCCGGCGTGACGCCGAACACCGTCGCCATCACGGCGCGCAGTTCCGGCAGACCCGCCAGCTCGCCGTAGTTGCGGGTATCGATGTTGCCGGCCAGAAAATCGCCGTTGCCGGGCAGGGAAAGCAGTTGGTTGGACAGATCGAGCTGCGCCGAGGAAGGTTTGCCGCGCGTCAGGTTCAACTTCACGCCGCACCTGGCGAACGCGTCATAACGCTGGCGGATCTGGCTGTGATACGCGCGAAGATCTTCGACATTCAGGGCGGGCAGCTGCGGCATGGATCGTCCTCGGGCCGGGCAAAAAAACGGGGCGCATTATCCGGACTTGCCCGCCGCCGTGCCATCAGATCCTGGCTGCCGGCGTCTCGAATTCACGTTTCCAGGCCGAGAGCGTCCAGAGAAAACTGCCGAAATCCTGAACGGCGAAGAGCAGCGCCAGCTGCCAGGGGATGTAGCCGAGCAACCACAGCGCCGCCATGATCGGCGGCACCAGCGGCCGGTCCAGCAGCGAGGCGAACACGAACCCCCGGGCGTTCAATCGTCCGCTGATTACGTAGAGCATCCCCACCCCGCCCACGAGCAGCCCGACCAGCCGCAGATAGTTGGCGGACTGTTCCGATAATGCAGGCAGGTGCAACACCGAGGCGGCGAACTGCGGCGCCAGGAACAGCGGCAGACTTTCCGCGAGGATCAGCCAGCCGAACAGTTCGACCGTCCTGGCCGCGGGCCCCTGACCCTGCGCACTCAGCATGCGCTGCAGCATTTCCACAAATGTCGGCATGGCTGTTCTCCGTTTCACGCAACGGCCGAGCGTGCGCAGTCGACGTCGCGGACACAATCGACCCAATGGTCACGACCCATTGGTCAGCGGCGAAGAGGCGTGGCCTATCATCGGTCTCATGGGATTTCTCGCCGACGCTGTTCTGGTCATCCATCTCGCGTTCATCGTCTTCGTGGTGGCCGGTGGATTCATCGCGTGGCGCTGGCCGCGCATCGCCTGGCTGCATGTGCCTGCGGCTCTCTGGGGATCGTGGATCGAATTCACCGGCCGCATCTGTCCGCTGACCCCGCTGGAGAATTCACTGCGACAACGAGGCGGCGAGGCCGGCTACAGCGGCGGCTTCATCGATCACTACCTCACTGCGCTCATCTATCCGGACGGCTTGACTCGCAATGCGCAGTTCGTCGTCGGCGGCTTCGTTCTGCTGCTGAATGTCGTCCTTTACGCAGTATTGATTCATCGCCTGCAACGCGGGCGCAGGGACGTTGTCGCCTCCGCCGACGACAGCGGCTAGGATGCCGGCCTGATCGAACTACGACACCGACCCCATGGCAGCACAATCCCCCTCGATCCTGATCGTCGGCGCCGGCGCGATCGGCGCGCTCTACGGCTCGCCGCTCGCGCGCCAGGGCGCACAGGTGTCGGTCGTGTGTCGCTCCGACTACGAACGGGTTCAGCGTCAGGGTTATGCGATCCGCAGCCCCCTGCTTGGCGATCACGTATTCCGGCCACACGCCGTATTGCGCGATGTCTCGCTCTGTCCACAACCGCCCGACTACCTGATCGTGACGGTGAAGGTTCTGCCGGATGTCGATCGTGCTGCGCTGATCCGGCCAGCCGTCGGCCCGGCGACGGTGATCGTGCTGATCGAAAACGGCATCGACATCGAAGACGAACTGGCCGACGCATTCCCCCACAACGAACTGCTGAGTGCGCTGGCCTTCGTGCAGGTGAGTCGCACCGGCGAGGGTGACATCGTGCATCACGCACTGGGCTCGCTCGCCATGGGTCGCTATCCCTCGGGCACGACGCCTGCAGCGCAGCGGCTCGCGGGATTGTTTGAAGCAAGTCGCATCGGTTGCAAACTCACCGACAACGTCGTTGCCGCACGCTGGCAGAAGGCCGTCTGGAATACCGCCTTCAATCCGGTTTCGATTCTTGGTGGTGCACTCGATACGGAGATGATGCTGCGCACACCAGAGAACCAGCAGCTGATACGGGCTGCGATGAATGAAGTCTGCGCCGCCGCGGCGGCCGCAGGCCATCCCATGCATCCGAAACTGGTGGATCGCATGATCGCCGATACGCGTGCCCTGCCCGGCTACAAGACCAGCATGGCGCTGGACTACGAAAATGGCCGGCCGATGGAAATCGAAGCGATCCTCGGCAACGTCGTGCGCTCCGGCAGGAAGAACAATGTGGCGATGCCGGTGCTGGAGACGATCTACGCATTGGCGCAGATGGTGGAGAACCGATTCAATCCACCGAGGTGACGCGCAGGGACGGGAGCACTCGAATTGACGGCTGCGCAATGCCGCAGTCCGCGATCCGGTTCCGGCAGGAACGACTTGCGGCCGCCGCGAGTGGCGACCGCGAATTCAGTGCGATCGGGTAGGGAACTTTGTGCGCGGCTCGTTCGTAGTCGCGGCCGCGATGGTCAGGCGGCCGGTGCCGCTTTCTTTTTCGCTTTGGGCGGCTGCTTCACGGCATGCAGCACGTTATCGGCCACGCGCGACATCCAGCCGCCGGAATACAGCATCATCTTGAGCTGGTGCAGCAGCACCTGTCCGGGACCTTCGACGGCGAGGCGGCAATCCTCCTCGATCTTGCAGTTCTGCATTTCGAAGAGACCCGTGCCTTCGACGATCAGGGTCGAATCCTTGAAGTGACACTCCGTGAACGACTTGTTGTCGAGCAC
>CAZBKC010000071.1:6725-10968 GCA_964492345.1 uncultured Steroidobacter sp.
GAATGCCTTGCCGCGTACTGCCTTCATTGACGAATTCTCGAGTTGCCGGAACGTGGGATCGCCGGGCGCCGCTGGTACCCGACCGACCGATTTTTTGCAGGCCGCGATCTTAGCCCAAGTTCGGTTGGCAAGGGCCCGGCGCCTCCCGCGCCGCCAAAAATGCCCGCTGTGAGTCCTGACGTAATGCAGCATCGGCGACCGCCCCAATATTGTAAGGATGGCTTACAATATTCCCGCGGCCAAGGGTGCCGCGATCGATTCCGGGGAGGCTTGCGGATGCGCCTGTGTCGCTTCAATCACGACCGTCTCGGTGTGGTTCTCGGGGAGAGCGTCGCAGACGTGACCGCGGTGCTCGACACGCTCCCGCCGTTGCGCTGGCCGCTGCCGCCCGGCGATGTGCTGATCGCGAATCTCGGTCGGCTGCGTCCGTTGATCGAGCGCGAGCTGCCTGGCGCCCCGCGCAGAGCGATCCGCGAGTGCCGCCTCGACAGCCCGGTCGCCAATCCCACCAAGATCATCGGGGCACCGGTCAATTACCAGAAACACATCGAGGAGGCGCGCGCCGACCGTCAGATCAATGTCGGCAACGATGTCCGCACCATCGACTACTACGGCCTGTTTCTGAAGGCAAACAGCTCGCTGGTCGGCCAGGCTGCGGGCGTGACGCTGCCATTCGCGGACCGCCGCCACGACCACGAAGGCGAACTCGCCGTGATCATCGGACGCGAATGCCGGAACGTGTCCGCCGCGAATGCCCTCGATCACGTCGCGGGGTACGCGGTCGCGCTCGACATGACCGTGCGCGGCAGCGAGGACAGGAGTTTCCGCAAATCGCCGGACACGTACTCGGTGCTCGGCCCCTGGCTGGTCACGCGCGATGAGATCGTGGATCCCGGCGCGCTGGACCTGTGGCTGCAGGTGAATGGCGCGGATCGGCAGCGCACCAACACGCGCCATCTGATTTACGGCGTGCCGCGCCTGATCGAGTACGCGTCGGCGCAGTACTCGCTGTTTCCGGGCGACATCATCATGACCGGGACGCCGGAAGGCGTAGGCCCGGTCGTGCCGGGCGATGTGATCGAGGCGGGGATCAGCGGCATCGGCACGCTGCGGGTCATTGTCAGCTGAGTCATGGGGTCGGCGGACAAAATAAAAGGTAGGAAGACCACGATCTTCCTACCTTCAGGCTGCAAGAGACTGTTCGAACTTCTTGTTGCTTCAACCCTTGAGCGGAAGCCCTTTCGACTGTCTCTGTCTCATCACCCCTGAGCCTACTTGCCCTTCTTTGGCCGGGCGGCTTTCTTTCTCACACCGGATTTCTTCCGGGAAGTCGCCTTGGCTTTGTGAACTTTCTGTGACCGGGAGCGGACTGTAACCGCTTTGCCTGCAGAACGCTTCAGCGATTTCGTTTTTGCAGTGCGTTTCTTTTTCGAAGCTGCCTTTTTTCGGGGCACCGTTGACTTCTTACGGGATGGCGTTGACTTGTTCCTGGCGGTTTTTCCGACCTTGCCTGCCTTGCGGACCCTGGTAGCGGACTTCGCCACCGTCGGCGCAGCCTCCTTGGCTGCGCCTGCCCTGGCTTTCGCAGCATCCACATCCGCCTTGATGACGTGGACCGCGAACATTGCACCGTGGGGATCGACGAACTGGGCAATCCAGTCCCCGCCTGGCACTTCCATCGGACCGTTGATCAGCGTGCCGCCGCCCGCCCCGGCTTTCGCGACGATGGTGTCCAGATCCTTGCCCCGGATGTAACCCAGCCAGGCCGGCGGACCCGGCATCTGCGCCGGCTTGTCGAACGCACCCCCGATGTCGCGGCCGTTATGTCCGAACAGGTAGTAGAACCCCATCGGGCCCATGTCATGGGCCGCGGTCCGCTCCCAGCCGAACAAGGCACAGTAGAAGTGCAAAGCCTCGTTGGCGTCCGTCGCGGCAAGCTCCATCCAGGAAAATTCGCCGCGGCGGGGAGTACGGTCTTCGCCGTAAGGCCGCGAGGTCGAGTAGAGAGCGAACGTCGCACCTTGCGGATCGTTCAGCACCGCATACCGGCTGTCGTCGGCAATGACGGTGGGTCCCTCGACCAGGGTCGCGCCGAGGTCTTTTGCCTGTTCGATGGTCGCTTCAAGGTCTGGAGTACCGATGTAGTGCAGCCAGCGCGGTGCGCCCTCATCCAGGACGACAGTGCCGCCGATCCGTTCGCCGCCCGTGGCGAACATCGTGTACCCGGGATTCTGTTCCCAGTGCGCGGTCTTCCAGTGAAAGACACCGTTGTAGTACCTGTGCGCCGCCGCCGGATCCGGCGTCACGAGTTCGTGCCATACGAAGCGTCCGCGTAGCGTCTTGTCCGTCATCGCGTCCTCCATTGGGATTGAAGTGCCGATCGGGAAGCGGGCGTGAGCAGGCGGCCGAGCATACGCCGCGATATCGGTCATGAGTAGGCGCGCAGATCGCATGGTGCGCGCGACGCAATGTCTCGCCGACGCTCGTCAGCGCCTGACACTGTCCTTCGTCATGGCTCCGGGTGCGGCCGCCAACTGGCTCCTCCGGTCGATGTTGCAGGCGCAGCCGCTGCAGAGAATGGCTGCATCGGTTGCTGTTCAGGCAACTCACATTCATCTGCGGAGTTCACCATGAAGAAACGCATCATCTGCGGCTCAGCCGCCATCCTGTTGACCGGTCTCACGGCCGCGATGTTTTCGCTCGCCGCCTCGCAGACCCGGGAAGCCTCCTCCCGTCCCGAACCCGTCCACGCGGGATCGGCCGACGCCATCGAAACAGTAGTGGTCGAGCGCGGTCGCTACCTGGCACGCACGGCGGGTTGCAACGACTGCCACACGCCCGGATACGCAGGCAGCAACGGCAACGTCGGCGAGAAGAACTGGTTGATCGGCGACTCGATCGGCTGGCAGGGACCGTGGGGTACGACCTACCCCATCAACCTGCGTCTGTTCATGCAGAACCTGACCGCCGACCAGTGGCTGATGGTGGCACGTCAGCCGGCGCGTCCGCCGATGCCCTGGTTCGCCCTGCGCGACATGACCGATGCGGATCTGCTGGCGATCTATCACTACGTGCGATCGCTCGGTCCGGCTGGACAGCCCGCCCCGGCGTGGATTCCTCCCGGCCAGCCGACCGTGACACCGGTCGTGAAATTCCCGGAATGAGTGCCACGACCCACAGCAGAATGCCGTCCTGGTTTTCCTGCTGTCGCCGATAGGGTACAACAGCGATCGCGCCTGCCTGCGGCGCGTGTCGCCGTTCGAACCGCAATGATTGAACACTGCCGAGCGACCCTCGTCCGTCGACGTTTCATTGCGGTCGTCCTGAGCTTCGCATTCTGGATCGTCTCTCCCTCACTCGCAGCGGAAACGGCGCCGGACCGGTCGATCCAGTTCTGGTTCGTCCGGCACGGTGAAAGCGAAATCAATGTCGATTCGATACCGCACACGTCACCCGACGACGGCGTCAGCTATCCATTGACCCGCACTGGAGTACAACAGGCCCTCGCACTGGGTGAATCCCTCGCTGCGGCACCGGTCACCACCATCTACACCAGCACGCGCCTGCGCGCGATCCAGACCGCGGACGCGGTTGCCTTCCGGCACGGGCTGAGTCTTGCGCTCGCGCCAGCAGCCGTGGAAATCGATCTCGGCATGCCTCTCGACGCACCCGACAGCGCCGGGGCCTATCGCGAACTGGTTCGCAAATGGCTGGTCGACAAGGACGTGAATGCGCGGATCGGCGAAGGCGAGAGCCTGCTGGATGCACAGCGCCGTTTCCTGCCTTTCGTGCGCGAGCTGATGAACCGGCACGCCGACGATACCGGCGTCGTCGTCATCGTGTCGCACAGTGCAACGCTTGGATTGCTGGTGCCGATGCTCGCGCCCAACGTGCCCGAGGCCTACCTGCTGACCCACCCGCTGCCCAATGCGGGAATCATCAAGACCGAACTGCGCGACGGCCGGCTGTTCTGCATCGAGTGGGGTGGCGCTGCGGTGGTCGCGGGGCATTGACTCCCCTCTTCCTGTGGGGCCGGCTTCAGCCGGCTCGGCATCGTCAGGCTGAAGCCTGACCTACAGTTAAGAGGGAATCTCCCTAAAATACGCTGCGTCGCGCGACCGCAAGTCGCCTGAGCGGCACGAACGATAACGTCGGGGGGGATCTGAATGCGCAAGGTGTGGTGGAGTCTGGTCGCGCTGATCGGCGCTTTCGCCGTCGGCGGCATCGCGTTGCACCGGGGCGA
>CAZBKC010000072.1:0-10581 GCA_964492345.1 uncultured Steroidobacter sp.
CCTTATCCCCTGATCCCTATCCCCTGATCCCTATCCCCTGATCCCTACCCCTTCCTCATCAGTCCATCTTGAAATCGATGACGTCCCAGCGCGCCGTCTCTTCGTGACGGGCCTGGCGGCGGATCGCGTCCGCGATCGTGCGCTCATTCCACTCGATGATCTCGTCGCCGAGGGCCTCGAGCTGCACGTGGATCTTCTCCTTCACACCGAACGATTCGAGCACGACCACGGGCTTGTCCAATCCCTTGGCACAGTTCAGGGTGAAATCGATCAGCTCCCTGTGCTTCGCATACATGCCCGAAGGCACGAGCACGATTTCCGACAGTGAAATCTGCTTGCGCAGTTCCTCCTTCATGGCTTCCCGGTCGGTCACCTTGAGTTCCGGGTTGCTGCAGTTCCGATAGTAGAAGTTGTGCGAGCTTTCCAGGTACTCGAACACGCGGTCGTAGTCCTCCGACGGCTCGAAGGCGTGGCTGACGAACAACCGGACTGGGTTCTGCTGCGAAATGGCGCTCAAGTTTCACCCCTGTGCGCGACCTTGAGGGAGGCGGAGAAAGCGGTTGAATCTTAATCGAGAATGATGGAAGGCTGCAGCCCTCGCCCCTGGGGATTGAGGGTCTGGCGCACAGCTTATTGCCCGGAGGCTGCTATAGAATGCGGCGTTGCGATTCCGCCGCGTTTCCGGCCTTCCTCCCCTTACATGCGATTCGTTCTGTACAACATCCGGTACGCCACCGGCACGGGCCCGGCGTTTCACCTGCCCATCCCCGGCGCCGGCTACCTGCGCAGCAATACGCGCGTGCTGGAACGGCTCACGACCTATCTGAAGTCGCTCGACCCGGACCTGGTCGGACTGATCGAAGTGGATACGGGCTCCATTCGCAGCGGACTGGTCAATCAGGCGACGCAGATCGCGAATGCGCTGGGTCACTACTCGATGTACCAGTGCAAGTACGGGGCGGAGTCCTTCAACCAGTTTCTGCCCATCGTGCGCAAGCAGGGCAACGCGTTCCTCGCGGCGCCCCGCGTGGAAGGCGAGCGATTCCATTATTTCGAGACCGGCATCAAGCGTCTCATCATCGAACTGGAACTCGAAGACTGCGCCATCTTCCTGGTCCATCTGTCGCTCAAGTTCCGGCACCGCCACGACCAGTTGCGTCATCTGCACGAACTGGTGAAGCGCGCCAGCAAGCCGGTCATCGTGGCCGGCGACTTCAACACGTTCTGGGGCGATCACGAGATCTATCTGTTCATGGAGGCCTCGGGCCTGAAGAGCGCCAATCGCCTCGGGATGCCTTCCTATCCCAGCCGCCATCCGCGCAAGGAACTGGATTTCGTGCTGTATTCCAACGGCATCGAGATCACGCACTTCGACATCCCCGACGTGCGCTTCTCCGACCATCGGCCGCTGATCTGCGACTTCCAGGTGCGCCGCCCAGGCCACTGAGGATCGCTCTGTTCTTCTCCAGCGAGGACGCCATGACCGCCACCGTCAACTGGACTCTGACCAAGGATGAATCGGGCGTGGCCTGGCTCTCGCTCGACAAGGTCGATGCGTCGGCGAACAGCCTGTCGCGGGCGGTCATGGAGGAACTCAATACACACCTGGACGCCTTGCACGGCGCCGTGCCGAAGGCGCTCGTCATTACCTCGGCGAAGAAAAGCGGCTTTGTCGCCGGCGCCGACATCAAGGAGTTCGTCGGCATCCAGTCGCCCGACGAGGCCTATTCCATGATCCGGCAGGGTCAGCAGGTGCTGGACCGGCTCGAATCCCTGCCGTGTGCCACTGTTGCGGCCATCAATGGCTTCGCGCTCGGCGGAGGTCTCGAACTGGCGCTGGCCTGCAGGTACCGCGTACTCGCAGACGATCCCTCGATCACATTGGGATTTCCGGAAGTCATGCTGGGTGTCCATCCCGGACTCGGCGGCACGGTTCGAGCCGTGCGGCTGGCCGGGCCGATTGCGGCAATGGATCTGATGCTCACGGGGCGCACTGTCAGGCCTCAGAAAGCACTCGAACTCGGACTGGTCGATCGACTCACACCGTCGGCGCAGCTCACGCAGGTGGCGAAGGAAGTCGCACTCAATCCCCCTGCGCCGCGCACATCCGGTCTGAAGGATCGACTGCTGAACCTGGCACTCATCCGCCCGGTGCTGGCCGGCCAGATGCGCTCACAGGCAGCGAAACGGGTGCGACCGGATCACTACCCCGCTCCCTATGCGCTCATCGATCTGTGGCAGAAGCACGGCGGGACAGGACCGCAGGCATACGACGCCGAAGCGCGCTCCATGGGAAAGCTGCTGTGCACGCAGACTTCCCGCAACCTCGTGCGCGTATTCTTTCTCCAGGAACGCCTGAAGTCCGCCGGCAAATCGGGCGTTGCACCGGCAAGGCATGTCCATGTAGTCGGTGCCGGGGTCATGGGCGGCGACATTGCAGCCTGGTGCGCCGTGCGCGGCATGACCGTGACGCTGCAGGACCGCGAACTGCAATACATCACTCCGGCGCTCGAGCGGGCCAGGGCCTTCTTCGAAAAGCGTTATCCCGATGCCGGCAAGCGCGAGCAGACACTGGCGCGACTGAAGGCGGATGTCGAAGGCAGCGGCGTACCGACTGCGGACGTCGTCATCGAAGCGATCTTCGAGAACCTCGAAGCCAAGCAGGAACTGTATGCGCACCTCGAACCGCGCATGAAACCCGACGCGGTGCTCGCGACCAACACATCGAGCATCGTGCTCGAACGACTCTCGGCGAAACTTGCGAATCCATCCCGCCTGATCGGCCTGCACTTCTTCAATCCCGTGGCGCGCATGCCGCTGGTGGAAGTGATTCGCACACCGATGAGCGATACCGAAATGGTTCAGCGCGGCTCCGCGTTCGCGCGCCAGATCGACAAGCTCGCCATCACCTGCATGAGCTCGCCGGGATTCCTGGTGAATCGGGTGCTGATGCCGTATCTGAGCGAAGCGGTTCGTGCCGCGCAGGAAGGTATTCCGCTTGCACTGATCGATCGCGCCGCCGAGGATTTCGGCATGCCGATGGGTCCGATCGAACTGGCCGACGTCGTCGGACTCGATGTCGTCATGAGCGTAGGCAAGGTGTTCTTCCAGACCGGACAGATGGCTGTCCCCGCAGTCCTGCAGTCACGTTTCGATCAGAAGCAGTTCGGCAAGAAGACGGGACAGGGCTTCTATACATGGGTCAACGACAGGCCGCAGAAACCAGCGGTGTCAGGTCAGCAGGCTCCGGCAGACCTGCAGGATCGCCTGCTGCTTTCGCTGGTCAACGAAGCGGTCGCCGTGCTGCGCGAGAAGGTGGTTGAGGACGCGGACCTGGTCGATGCCGGCGTCATTTTCGGTGCAGGCTTTGCGCCATTCCGCGGCGGTCCTTTGCGGTATGCGCGCGAGCGCGGGGTCGATGCGGTCGTGGCGCGGCTGCGGGAGTTGCAACGGGTGCACGGCGAGCGTTTTGCTCCGGATCCGGGATGGGACGCCGTACGTTAGGCAGCAGTACCGGTGCAATACGCAGCGGCCGGAATTCGCGCAAAAAACCCTGTGCTACCATCCCTCGGCCCACGTTCTCCGCGGTGCACCGTCCATGATCGATGCAGGTGATTGAAGTAACCAATGGAGAGCAAACCGCTCGAACTCAGCCTGCTGCGGTCCTTCTCGCCGCTGGATGGCCTCAAAACCGAGAACCTGCACTCCCTGTCGCGTAAAGCCGTACTGCGGGAATTGTCCGCGGGCCGCCTGCTCTTCAAGGAAGGCGATAACGACAAACGCACCTACTATCTTGTCAGTGGTGTCATCGAGCTGATGCAGGACGGCCGCACCGTCCTCATGGTGCGCGGCGGCTCACCCGAAGCGCGCAACCCCATCGCCGCATCGCTCCCGCGTCGCTACAGCGCGCGCGTCGTGTCCGAACGTATCGAGTATGTTTCCCTCGACAGCGACATGCTCGATGTCATGCTGACGTGGGACCAGACCGGCACCTACGAAGTCAACGAACTCAAGCACCAGGAAGATCACATCGCCGGCGACGACTGGATGACCACGCTGCTGCAGACCAAGGCACTGCATCGCATTCCGCCGGCAAACATCCAGGCGATCTTCATGCGCATGCAGCGCATGGACTACAAGGCAGGCGAGGCCGTGATCCGCCAGGGCGACGAAGGCGATTACTTCTACGTCATCGTGAAGGGCACCTGCTCCGTGGTTCGGGAAACGCCGCTCAACAAGCAGGGAATAAAACTTGCTGAGCTGGGTATGGGCGATACGTTCGGCGAGGAAGCGCTGATCTCCGATGCCAAGCGCAACGCCAACGTCACCATGATCACGGACGGCACGCTGATGCGCCTGGGCAAGGAGGACTTCCGCACGCTGCTCAACGAACCGATGCTGCAGAGGCTGGACTACGAACAGGCGAAGGCACAGATTGCGCGCGGCGCCAAATGGCTGGACGTGCGCCTGCCGAGCGAGTTCGAGAACTATCACACGGAAGATGCGATCAACCTGCCGCTGTATTTCCTCCGTCTGAAGCTGAAATCGCTGGACCGCAACACGCACTACGTCGTGTGCTGCGACACGGGCCGCCGCAGTTCGGCAGGCGCCTACATTCTTTCAGAACGGGGATTCCATGCCTCGGTGCTGCGGGGCGGATTGCAGTCGACGGATCTGGTTGCGAAGAAATGAGGCGGGGGAACCGGGCATCAGGAATCGTGATTCGGGACTCGTGATTCGAGATTCGGCAGAGGGGGGAGTCTGGTTCTGAATTCGACTCACGAATTACGAATCACGAGTCTCGAATCACGACATTCACATCGTGTGCGTCGGCTTATCCCCGCCCAGCGCGCCGGCAAGATAACTCTCGATCTTCCGCTGTGTATTGCCGCGATCCTGCTCGCTGAACTGCACGCCGATACCGGCGGTTCGCTTGCCCTGCGCACCTTTCGGTGTCATCCAGATCACGCGGCCGGCGACGGGGAGCTTCTCGTCTTCGCCCATCAGATTCAGCAGCATGAACACTTCATCGCCCAGCCGGTAGTTGCTGTTCGTGGGAATGAACAGGCCGCCATTCTTCACGAACGGCATGTAGGCCAGATACAAGGCGCTCTTGTCCTTGATCGTCAGGGTCAACAACCCGGGCTTGCTGGTTGGCTGCCGCATCACCATCCGCTCGATTCCTCAGTGCCTGGGGGCAGGTTTGATCACCTGCAGCAGAGCTATCAGCAACGACTCGATCGCCAGTTCGCGCTGTAACGCCGTGCGGGCCAATTGCGCCTTCAACGCGCGGACCTGGTCCACCACCCCGTAGATTGCACTTATGTTCAACGTGCCAGGCAGACTTGGCAAGTGCGCCGATCTCGCGGGGAACGTGAACAGATCGGCATTTCCGCCAATTCCCATGCGGGCGACCGAAGTCAGCCACAGGTCGAGCCAGGTCAGGCGGTTCGGCAGCTCCGGCAGTTCGTTCTTTTTGGTCCACTCCGCTGCGACATGCGTCACATCGGCGCGTCCGGACACCAGCGCGCCGAGTGCGCCTTGCATGCCCGCATCGAGCGACGCGAACCGCCCGCCCGCAAATTCCAGTGCGCGCAGCGGTGCGTTCCCCGTGAACTCGATCAGCGCGGAATCTGCCGCGCTTCCCGTTTCGTCCTGCAACCATCGCAGGGTCTGTTCCGCTGTCGGACTGCTCACCGACAGCCGCTGACAACGACTGCGCACGGTCGGCAGCAGCGATGACGCCCGTGAAGTGACCAGGATCAGGACGCTTCGCGACGTCGGTTCCTCCAGCGTTTTGAGCAGGCTGTTCGCCGCCTGCACTGTCATCTGGTGCGCCGGGTCGACGATCGCGACCTTGTAACCCTGCAGGTAACTCGTCTGCGTGAGCTTTGCGATGGCATCGCGTATCTGATCCACGGAGATCAATTGCTTGTCTTCCTCCGGGCGGACCCAGTGGCAGTCCGGATGCGAACCCGCAGCGATCAGCCGGCAACTCGCACACTTGCCGCACTGGCTCAGCGTGGTGGTCGACGATTCGCAAAGTACTGCCGCCGCAAGCCATGCCGCGAGTTCGCGCTTGCCCAGCCCGTCTGCCCCCTGCAGCAGAATCGCGTGCGGCAGGCGACCGGCTGCCCACGCCGATTGCATCTGCTCGATGGCCGTTTCGTGCCACGGATACAGCCGCGGCGTCGGCGGGGGGACGAAAGCTCCTTCAGCCATTGAGTCGATCCCGGATCGCCGCGCGGATGGCGGCCGTGACCGACTCGCGGTCCACGGATGCATCGATCACGGCAAAGCGTTGCGGTTCCTGGCGGGCACGAGCCAGATACGTGCTGCGAACGCGCTCGAAGAAGGCGCGCTGCTCGCGTTCGAACCGGTCCACGGTACCGACCGCAGCGTTGCGATCCTGTGCGCGCGCGGCAGTCAGATCCAGGGGAGCATCGAGCAACAGCGTCAGGTCGGGTCGCAGATCGCCCTGAACCAGCTCTTCCAGGACCGCGATTCGTGCGGGATCGGTGCCGCGTCCGCCGCCCTGATAGGCATACGTCGCATCCGTGAAGCGGTCGCAGACGACCCAGGTTCCCTGCTGGAGTGCGGGGCGGATGACGTTGTCGAGATGAGTGGATCGGGCAGCGAACATGAGCAGCAGTTCGCAGATGACCGGCATCGGTTCGCTGGTGTTCTCCAGCAGCAATTCGCGGATGCGCTCGGCCCTCGCGGTACCGCCCGGTTCGCGCGTGAACAATACGTCGCGTTGCTCCTGCGCGAACCACTCGCGCAGCGCGGCAAGCTGCGTCGATTTGCCGACGCCCTCGCCACCTTCGATCGTGATGAACTTGCCGCAGGTCATTTCGGCGCTTGCTGTTGTCGTAACTGACGCAGATATCGTTGCACGGCCGCGTTGTGCTCGGCCAGCGTGGCGGAGAAATGATGACTCCCGTCGCCCTTTCCAGTGGCCACGAAGAACAGGGCATCCGTCATTTCCGGCTGCGTCGCCGCCTGCAACGAGCGGCTGCCCGGCAACGCGATCGGGGTCGGCGGCAGACCCGAACGTGTGTAGGTGTTGTACGGCGTGTCCCGCAGCAGGTCGGCGCGGCGAATGTTGCCATCGTAGTTTTCGCCGATCCCGTAGATGACTGTCGGATCGGTCTGCAGGCGCATGCCGCGCTTGAGCCGTTCGATGAAGACGCCGCCGATCTTTGCCCGCTCGCTGTCCAGTGCCGTCTCCTTCTCGATGATCGAGGCGAGAATCAGCGCCTCGTACTTCGTCGCCAGCGGCAGGTTCGGCGCGCGCCCTTCCCAGGCTGCATCGAGTTCGCGCTGCATGCGCTGGTAGGCCATCCGCAGCAGTTCCAGGTCGGAGGTGCCGCGCGCAAACCGATAGGTGTCAGGGAAGAACTGGCCCTCGGGATGCACGCCGGGGGCGCCCAGGCTGCGCATGATGTCGTCGGCTCCCCGACCCGACAGCGTCTGCTCGATCGACGCATCCTGGGTCATGAGTTTGCGGATATCTGCGAAGCGCGAGCCTTCGATGAAGGTGATGCCGTGCAGAATGACCTGGCCGGAACTCAACGTGTCCAGCAGGCTGCGCGGCGTCTGTCCCGGAGCGAGGGCATATTCACCGGCCTTCAGTCCGCCCTGTCGCCCGGTCAATCGTGCCCAGAGGATCCAGACGTCGGGTTGATCCAGCCAGCCCCGACGATTCAACTGCATGGCGACTGTACGCAGCGACGCCCCTTTCTCCACTTCGAACACCGCTGCTTCATTCAGGCCGGCGATCGGCGTCTGCAGCCACACGTGAGCCCGCCACGCGACAAAGGCCAGTACAGCAATTGCCAGCACGACCAGGACGAGTGCGATGCGAAGAAAGCGCCGCATCAGGGTTCCAGCAGTCGGGACAGTTCTGTGGCCACAGGAAATGACGCCCAATGGTGGTCCTGCAGCGTCCGGACCGAGCGAATGCCTCGCACTGCATTGCTGAGGAACGCTTCGCTCGCCTCCTCCAGATCGTGCGGCCACAGCGGCTCTTCGCTGCAGGGGATTCCCAGTCGCGACGCTACCCGCAGCACCTGACTGCGCATCACGCCCCGGACACCGCAAAAACGCAGGTCAGGCGTCAGCAGCGTCCCGCTCTTCACGATGAAGACGTTGGCTGCCGTCGCGCTTACCAGTTCACCCTCGGTGTCGCACACCAGACCTTCGTCGATCGCCGTGTCATGCCATTCGTTTTGAGCCATCACCTGTTCGAGTCGATTCAGGTGCTTCATGCCTGCCAGCGCCGGATTGCGACTGAGGCGGGTGTCGCACCAGCGCAGTGTCAGGCCACCGGGCCGGTCCTGTATCGGTACAGGATGCATCGTCAGGATCCGATTGACCTGCGCGTCCGGGCTGGGTCGATAGCCCCGACCGCCTGCGCCGCGCGTGACGACGACTTTGAGGACGCCTTCACGCTGCATGTCGCTCAAGGCAGCAATGTCAGCGGCGAGTTCCGTGGGAAACCTGATTCCCAGGCGCTCACATCCATCCCGCAGACGCTGCAGGTGCGCGTCCAGAAACCGCACCTGTCCATCGTGCAGCCGCACGGTTTCGAAGAGGCCATCGCCATAGTTGAACCCGCGATCATCGACCGGCAGGACGTGGGCGGGATCGTCGATGGGTATGCCGTTGTGCAATCCCGCGAATTTCACGACGCAAGCTCCGTCAGGGCACGCAGTACGCCACGCGCCTTTGCGCGCGATTCATCCAGCTCGCGCCCGGGGATCGAATCGGCGACCACTCCGGCTCCCGCACGCAGCGAAACCCGGTCGCCGCGAATTTCCAGCGATCGAATGAGGATATTGAAATCCATGCTCCCGTCGCGGTTCAGGTAGCCGAGGGAGCCAGTGTAGGCGCCGCGCGGTGTGCGTTCGAGTTCGGCGATGATCTCCATGCAACGCACCTTCGGGCAGCCGGTGATGGTCCCGCCAGGGAATACGGCGGCGAGCACCTGCCCCGGCATGACATCGTCGCGCAGGCGGCCGCGAACGTTGGAAACGATGTGATGCACGTGCTCGTAGGATTCGATGGTCATGAACTCATCGACATGCACGCTACCCGCCTCACAGATGCGGCCGAGATCGTTGCGCTCCAGATCGATCAGCATGACGTGCTCGGCGCGCTCCTTGGGATGCGCGTGCAGTTCCCTGGCAAGGTTTGCATCCGACTGGGAATCGCTGCCGCGCGGTCGGGTGCCGGCGATCGGGCGGGTCTCGACTACGCGGTTACGAACGCAAACGAGTCGCTCCGGCGACGAACTGACGATGGCGATCCCATCCAGCACGGCCAACCCGCAGAAGGGTCCGGGATTGGTCCGTCGCAGACGTTCATACAGATGCCGTGGCGTTACGCTCTCTCCCAGACGCGTACGCCAACCGCGGGACAGGTTTGCCTGATAGATGTCCCCGGCAGCGATGTAATCGAGCGCGTGCTCGACTGCATCGAGGTAGTCCTGCGGCGGGTCTTCGACGATTTCAGCGTCGATCAGGCTCCGGGGTATCGGCTCAGGCGGCACAGCAGTCGCGAGGTCGGCGGCGATCGCGTCGAGCAGCGATCCACAAGCGGGTTCGGCCACGATCCAGCCTTGCCCGGTGTCGCGTCGATGCACGATGGCGGCGGGAATTCGAACGGCCTGGGCTACCAGACCGTGACATCGCGGCAAACGCAGGCGAGGCTCGATCTGCGCAGCCAGTTCGTAACCGAGATACACCAGCCAGCCGCCGTGAAACGGCAGCACCGAGTCGACAGATGCCATGCACTCTCGCGACCACCAGGCATCCAGCGCATTCAGGAAGGAGTCGGATTTGTCGTCTCCAGGACCGCAGAGGCGGTAGTCCGGTTGAAGCGTCAGCTTCTGCCCGGGAAAGGCGAAGAGAATATCGAAACAGCCGAGCGGCTCTCCCGCGGCTGCACTTTCGAAGAGCGCGGGATAGCGTTGGGGATTCGCGGCATGCAAGCCAAGCAACGCGGTCGGCGAGACCGTCACAGGTCGAACCGCCAACGCGGAGCTCATGGTCGTGGGATCAGATCTTGCGGAAGATCAGGCTACCGTTCGTGCCGCCGAAACCGAACGAGTTCGACAGGGCCACGTTGATCGACATCCTGCGGGCTGTCTTCGGCACGTAGTCCAGATCGCAGCCTTCGCCCGGGTTATCGAGATTGATGGTCGGCGGGGCGACCTGATCCCGGATCGCGAGCACGGAGAAGATCGCTTCGACCGCACCGGCGGCACCGAGCAGGTGGCCGGTCATGGACTTCGTCGAACTCACCGCCAGCTTTGTGGCGTGATCGCCGAAGCAGCGCTTCATCGCCAGCGTTTCGGCGCGATCGCCTAGATCGGTCGAGGTGGCATGCGCATTGATGTATTGAACGTCGGCCGGATTCAGCTTCGCATCGCGCAACGCATTCGCCATCGCAAGGCGCGCGCCTTCGCCGTCTTCCGGCGGCGCCGTGATGTGATGCGCATCGCCGCTCATGCCGAAGCCGACGAGTTCGGCATGGATGCGGGCGCCGCGCGCCTTCGCGTGTTCGTATTCTTCGAGC
>CAZBKC010000072.1:10591-10899 GCA_964492345.1 uncultured Steroidobacter sp.
GAAGCCGTCGCGGTCGCGGTCCCACGGGCGGCTGGCGGCCTGCGGATCGTCATTGCGCGTGGAGAGTGCGCGCGCCTGGCAGAAACTGCCGAGACCCAGCGGCGTGGTCGCCATCTCGCCGGCACCGGCGATCATGACATCGGCATCGCCGTATTGAATGAGGCGCGCCGCGAGACCGATGGCGTGCGTCGACGTGGTGCACGCCGTAACGGTCGCGATATTCGGTCCGGTCAGCTTCAACTGCATCGACACATGACCCGAGATCATGTTGATGATGCTACCCGGCACGAAGAACGGGGAAATCTTCT
>CAZBKC010000073.1:0-10881 GCA_964492345.1 uncultured Steroidobacter sp.
GCCCGTGACGCCGCAACTGCTGCCGCGCGAGTCGCTCGGCATCGCCATCTCGGCCGGCGTGCGTTACGTGGCCATGTCGCCGGCGATCCGCCGGGTGCTGATCCGCAGCTTCGTGTTCGGTCTCGGTGCCAGCGCCGTCATGGCGCTGATGCCGCTCATCGCCAAGCACCTGGTGGCCGGCGGTCCGCTGACCTACGGCATGCTGCTCGGTGCCTTCGGCGTCGGCGCGGTCGGCGGGGCGATCGGCAATGCGCGACTGCGTCAGCTGACGTCGACCGAAAACATCGTGCGCGTCTCCTGCGCGGTCTTCGGCATCGCCGCAGCGGTGAGCGGCTTCAGTGCCAGCCTGGGGCTGACCCTGTTCGCGCTGATCTTCGGCGGCGCTTCCTGGGTGCTCGCGCTGTCCACGTTCAATGTCACCGTGCAACTCTCCGCGCCGCGCTGGGTCGTGGCGCGCGCGCTGTCGCTGTATCAGATGTTCGCCTTTGGCGGACTCGCTGGCGGCAGCTGGCTGTGGGGCGAAGTTGCCGAAGGTCCGGGGATCGCGCCCGCGCTGTTCATTGCGTCGGGCATCATGGCGGTGTGCGCGCTGCTCGGCTGGCGCTGGCCGCTGGCGCAGGCCGAAGCGCTCAATCTCGATCCGCTGCGGCCGTTGCACGAACCGCAGACGGCCGTGCCCGTCGAGCCACGCACCGGTCCGGTCGTCGTCACGATCGAATATCTGATTCGCGAGGAAACCGTTCTCGAATTCCTCGTCGCGATGGCGGAGCGGCGCCGTATCCGCCGTCGCGACGGTGCGCGCGACTGGATGCTGTTGCGCGACCTGGGCGATCCGCTGGTCTGGATCGAGCGTTACGCCACGCCGACCTGGGCCGAGTATGTCCGGCACACAAGTCGCATGACACACGAAGATGCGCTGGTGCCCGAGCGCCTGCGCGCGCTGCATTGCGGATCCACGCCGCCGGTGGTGCGTCGCATGATCGAGCGGCAGACCGGATCGCTGCCGCTGGCCAGCGATTCGGCGGCGCACGATCTCGCCGAGCCGAGGATCGATCCGGGCCGCTCTTCCTGAACGCATCGTTGTGCTGCGAGGTGGACGTAACGGGCGGTTGCGTCATCAACGCAAATTGCGCGAGCCGCATCAGTGCTGCTCAGCGGCACATGAAAAAGAATTTGTCCTGTCGCGGTCAGTTGATATAGCAACAAGGCTTGACCGTCATCAGCGCCTTCACGTAAAACCCGCTTGAGTGATCGCGAGATACCGCAGATTCGAAGATCGTCTTCGCTGTCGCATTCGCGTCACTGAGAAACAAGGAAGGCTTCTGCCGAGTGGAATCCACCGCAGCGGCTGAAAGGGTTGACCGGTCCCGGGCCGGATTACAAACAGAGGAACACAAGGAATGCACGGACGGGGGTCAGGCGGGAGGCATGCGACTGCATCGCGGCGTCGTGCCGATCTCCTCATGCGTCGATCCCTCATGGTGTCGATGTATCTCTCACGCGCCTTTCAGCGCCGCACGCGAAATCCATATTTCTTCCAAGCCCGGCTCACATGCATGCGCCGGGATATCCGCAAGTCCACCGGCACGAGCCGGAATCAGGGGGTCCAATGAACGTTCGACGCATGCTTGTCATGTCGGGTGCCTGTGGTGTGCTCGCTTCGACGATTAGCACTGCACTGGCGCAGGAGAAGAACGAAGTCTCCGAAGTGGTGATCGTCACCGGTTCGTATATTCGAGGCACGCCAGAAGATGCGGCGTTGCCGGTCGATGTGATCTCCAGTGACGATCTCGAGAAGCAGGGGGCCCCATCGACGCTCGAACTCATCAAATCGCTTTCCTACAGTGCCGGCGTGCTCGGCGACACCAATCAGTTTGACGCTCGCGCGCAAGGCTCCGAAGGTTCTGGTAGCGTGAACCTGCGCGGCTTCGGGCCTGAAAGGACCCTGGTGCTGTTGAATGGACGCCGACTCGCGACGAATCCCTTCGTCGGCGGGTCGATCGACACGAACATCATTCCTTCCGCCGCGATTGGTCGGGTCGAAGTGCTCAAGGACGGCGCAGCGGCCACCTACGGGTCCGATGCGATCGCTGGCGTCGTCAACTTCATCACCAAGGAGAACCTCAACGGTCTGGACCTGGGAGCCGACTACAAGGCGATCGAGGATTCCGATGGCGACTACAACGTGAGCGCCTCCTACGGCTGGCAGGGCGACCGCATGGACGTGTTGCTGTCGGCGGGCTACCAGCATCGTTCCGAACTGATGGTGAAGGATCGCGACTGGGCGACGCCCGATTACCTCGTGAGTCCGCAGAGCGGCTGGTCAGCTTCCGGCAATCCCTCGACCATCATTTCGCTGTCGCCCACCTTTGGTGTCACGGGCCTGTTCCGCGATCCGCAGTGCGCCAACCTCGGCGGCTTCCCGGGTTTCGTGCCGGGTGCGACGTCGACGGCTGCGCCCACGCCGGTCTGCAACTGGCAGTACACCCCATTCGACGCCCTGACCGAAAAGGAGGATCGGTTCCAGGTGTTCGGTTCGATGAACTTCGACATCACGGATTCGATGACGCTGCACGCAGAAGGCCTGTACTCGGAAACAGACGTTCCGATCTATCGCACTTCGCCTTCCTACGCAGGGCTGCAGACGCCGGGCTCGCTTGCCACGGGCGGTACCTCGCCTGCGGCTGGCCGGTACTACGTGCCGCCCACCAATCCCGGTCTCATCGATTTCGTTGCCCAGAATCCGGGGATGCCGTCGATGGCGGGCGGCGCGTTCATTGCAGCCAACCGGCCGTTCGCCATCGGCGGCAATCCACTCTTTGGTTACGGCTCCTCGCAGGGCCCGCGCCATTACGAGGCCTATCGCGGCTCGATCGGATTGAACGGCGAGATCGGCGAGAGTTTTGGTTGGGACGTCGCCGTCACCTATTCGGAAGAGAAAGCCACTCGTGAGGGTCGGGACACGGCGGTCAATCGCTATCAGCTCGCACTGCGCGGTCTGGGCGGACCCGGCTGCAACGTTGCAGCGAACACTCCGGGCGCCAACGGCTGCTTCTGGCTGAATCCGTTTTCGAATGCGATCCCTGCGAACGCGATCACGGGACAGGCCAACGGTCAGTTCCGCAGCGCCGTCGCCAACGAGAACCTTGAGCTCATTGACTGGATGTTTCCGGTCGTGTCGACGGAACAGACCTCGAGCCTCCTCGTGGTCGATGCAGTCGTCAACGGCGAACTCGGTCTCAAGCTGCCCGGCGGCAACATCGGTTGGGCGCTGGGTGGGCAGTATCGCGACGATGGTTTCAAGACCTGGTACAGCGATCTCAGCAATCTCGATATCGTGCCCTGCGTCAACGCCATTTCCACCGGCATCGTGGGGCCCAGTGCCTGCACACCGACAGAGATCGCCGCGGGCGCGGGCGGCTTCGTCTTCCTCGGCGGCGGCTACAACGTTGACCTGTCCTCCGATGTCTATGCTGCCTTCATGGAACTCAGCCTGCCGCTGGCCGACAATTTCCAGGCACAGATCGCGGCGCGTTACGAAGACTACGGTGGCAACGTCGGTTCGACGTTCGATCCCAAGGTGTCGTTGCGCTGGCAGGTCGTCGACTCGTTCGCGCTGCGCGGTTCCGTCGGGTCGACCTTCCGTGGACCGCCGCCGAACCGTCTCTATCCAGGCACTGTCACGACACTGCAGAGCATTGCCGGCACGTTCCGGGCCATCCGCGAAGCCGGCAATCCTGACCTGGAACCCGAGGAGGCATTCACGTTCAATGTCGGCATGCTCATCGGCAATGGCGGCTTCAGGGCATCCGTCGACTACTGGAACTACGATTTCGACAAACCGATCGTGCGTGAGCCGGTTGCAGGCATCGTCAGCAAGGTTTTTCCGAACGGCAACAACCTGCCCAACAACTGCGCCGATCCCGCGATGGCGCCATTGGTCGCACGTTTTACATTCCAGGATGGCGTCTGTTCGACGGCCAATATTGCCCGTCTCGACATCCAGTGGATCAACGGACCGGGCGTGGAGACGTCGGGCGTCGATATCACGCTCGACTACCTCTGGGAGGACGTGGCGGGCGGCGACATCGAGGTGGGCGTGGCCGCGACACATGTCTTCGAATACAAGGTCGCTCCGGCGATCGTCTCGGGTATCGAAGTCAGCGGCGCCACCGATGCCGTCGGTCAGCTCAACTACCAGACCACTGCCTACCCGTTGCCGCAATGGAAGGGCAATGTGTACCTGCAGTACTCCATCGGCAGGCACAACATCCGCTGGATGACGAACTACATCGACGACTACACCGATCAGCGAAACGACATTTACCAGCCGAGTCCGGCGACCAATACCGGCGGCGACACTTACAACCCCGCCAACAACATCGCCATCCTTGGCGGCAAGGTGATCGACTCTTTCATGACTCACGACCTGTTCTACCGCGTCGAACTGCCGTGGGAGGTGGCGCTCAATCTGTCGGTGGAGAATCTCACTGACGAAGATCCGCCGTTCGCGCGACTGGACCTTGCCTACGACCCGTTCACCGCCAGTGCTTTCGGTCGTATCTACAAGGTCGGCTTGCGCAAGCGTTTCAGCAACTGACCTGAGTATTGAGTCCGGGGCGGCAGGTCGTCAGACCCCCTTCGACCTGCCGCCTTTCCCCTCCGTTGATCTCTCAAGGGCGCTGCTCGCAAACAGCGCCCTTTTTTTCCCTGTGCGCCCGGCAATAGCCCGCATTGGTTTCTACACCGCAGAACAAAAAGAATTGACAACATGGGTGGCTGGAATGTCCCGCACCGCCAGAACATATACCGGCGGCATTGACCGGAAGCTGGCCACAAAGTACAAGGAGTTACCGCGGTAAATCGACGCTATTGGATTGAACGTCAAAACGCCGTGGTGGAAGTAGATTGCAGGGGGATGGGCTGCGTAGTTCGACATTGGCGGAATTTTAATTCCACCAGGAAGAACCAGTCTGAAAGGTCGATGAAACAACCTGGCCACAGAATCGCGGTCACCTTAGAGCCGCCGCTGGTTCCACCCCGGAAATTCGCTTCGAGATCATCGTCTCCAGTCAGGCGAGTCACTAATAGTTGCCGGCCAGCGCCGGCTTGGGGGTCCTAATGAGTCCGAGTCTCAGGTTGAGTATTCGTCATGCTTTGTTGGCAGCGGGCATGGTCACCAGCGTGTCTGCGCTGGCGGCCGATCCGGAATCGACGCCGCAGGCGTCTGAAATCTCGGAGATCATCATCGTTACCGGTTCGTTCATCCGGGGCACCGCTGAGGATGCAGCACTGCCGGTGGACGTGCTCACCAGCGACGACATTTCGAAGCAGGGCTCGCCGAGCATGCCCGATCTGATCAAGTCGATCCCTGCCGTGCAGGGGATCATGGGTGAGACGAATCAGTTCGGCGCGGGTCAGTCGACCGGTTCCAGCAACGTCAACCTGCGCGGTCTGGGAGCGACACGCACGCTCGTGCTGCTGAATGGCCGTCGGGTTGCGGCCAATCCCGCGATCGCCGTCGGTGTCGACACCAATCTGCTGCCCACGGCTGCGATCGGTCGCATCGAGGTGCTGAAGGACGGCGCTGCCGCGACCTACGGTTCGGATGCGATCGGCGGTGTCGTCAACTTCATTACCCGGAGCAACCTCGACGGGTTGCTCATCGACGGATCGTATTCCTACATCGACGGCGGCGACGGCGACTACGGTGCGAACGTCGCGTACGGATGGCAGGGCGAATCGAGCAGCCTGTTGCTGGCGGGTGGCTATCGGCACCGTTCGGAGGTCAGCACGCTGGAGCGTGACTGGGCAGTGCGCTCGATCACGGACAACCCGCAGGGCGGCTGGAGCGGCTTCGGCAATCCCGGTACGTATCTCACCCCGACGCTTTCCCGCTTCGTCGATCCCGCCTGCGCGACGCTCGGTGTTCCGACTGGTGTCGGTACCGCCACGCCGGGCTGCCAGTTCCAGTACATCGCGTTCGACAACATCGTCGAGGACGAAGACCACTATCAGGCGTATGCCAAGTACGATCTCGACATCAGCGACTCGGTGAGTTTCTATGCCGAGGCGCTCTATGCAGCGCACAGCGTTCCCGAAGAGAACTCTTCGCCATCGTACGGGCCGACGCAGGGTGCGACGGGTGGGGCGCCGAACTACATCATCCCCGCCAACAATCCGGGTGTGGCGAACCTGATTGCCACCGGCGCGCTGCCCCAGGTGCCCTACATGATCGCCAACGCTCTGCTGTGGCGTCCGTTGGCCAATGGCGGCAATCCGCTGACCGGCGAAGGAAAGCAGGACAAGCGCGAGTTCGACTCGTGGCGCCTGTCGGCGGGCTTCAACGGTACCGTCGGCTCGAACCTGAACTGGGACACCGCGGTGACCTACAGCGAAACCGGCAGTGACATTGCGACTCCCGACATCGTCGTCGCGCGTCTCGGCCGGGCGCTGGGTGGTCTTGGTGGCGAGAACTGTACGGGCAACACGCCAGGTCAGAACGGATGTCTCTGGTTCAACCCGTTCTCGTCCTCCTACGCAGGCAACCCGATGACAGGCGTGGCCAATCCCTACTACGTGCCGGGAATGGAAAACTCACGCGAAGTCATCGACTGGATGTTCGAGGACTATGCCTACGAGTCGACCAACAAATTGCTGGTCGTCGATGCGGTGTTGAGTGGCGAAATGGGCTGGACACTGCCGGGCGGCGCGGTGGGCTGGGCCGCCGGCGTGCAGTATCGCGACGCGAACTTCGTCCGCGAGGCCAACGACATCTCCAACCTCGCGGTGAATCCCTGCGCGCAGCCCGGGGACACGGGATGTACGGCCGAGGGTGCGAACCCCGGTCCGAACGGTGCACTGTCCTTCTTCGGTCCGCTCGCCGATCTGGATCTGAAGCAGGATGTGTATGCCGTCTTCGGCGAACTCAACCTGCCGATCACGGATTCGTTCCAGGCGCAGCTGGCTGTCCGCTACGAAGATTACGGCGGCAACGTGGGTTCGACGACCAATCCGAAGCTTGCACTGCGCTGGCAGCTATTCGATGCGCTGGCGCTGCGCGGCTCGGTGGGCACGACCTTCCGCGCACCGCCCCAGACGATGCTTGATCCAAACTACACCACCGGACTGGTCTTCACGGCCGCCGTGACGGGTTATCGGCCGTATGACACATACGGCAACCCGGATCTCAAGCCGGAAACAGCCGACACGTTCAACTTCGGCTTCATCGTGCAGACCGGCGGATTCAGCGCCACGGTCGACTACTGGAAGTTCAAGTTCGAGGACGCGCTCGACAACGAACCGGGCCCAAGCATCGTGGCCTCCGTCTTTCCGACGGGGCAGCCCAACCGCTGCGCCGATGACGCCTATCGCGGGCTCGTCGAGCGCATGACCTTTACGGACGGCGTGTGCTCTGCCGCGAATCTGCTGCGCACTCGTGCCTACAATATCAACGGTCCGGACGTGGACATTGCAGGTATCGATGCCAGCGCCAGCTTCGTATTCGATGTCGGGCCGGGTGAAATGACCTTGGGACTGGATGGCACCTATAACCTCGAGTACGACTCGGATGCCCTGGTGATCGAAGGGATCGTCATCGAACAGGCGGGCGATCGGATCGGCACACGAGGTACCTCGTCGAACACGCTGCCGGAGTGGAAAGCGTCGGCGTATATCGACTTCGGTACCGCCATGCACAACATCCGTTGGACGACGCGGTATGTGGATGGCGTCGAGGACGGCATCACTCCATCGCGGGCCGCCATCTTCGTTACCAACCCGAACGGCCGTGAGGTGAAGGAGTTCATCACGAGCGATCTGAGCTATCGCCTGAGTCTGCCGTCGCAACTCACGATCGGCGCGACGGTGTTCAACGTGTTCGACGAAGACCCACCGTTCGCACGTCTCGACCTGAGCTACGACCCATTCATCGGCAATCCGCTGGGTCGCTACTACAAGATGTCGCTGTCGAAACAGTTCTGAGCTGATTCGTCAGACCCCGGAAAAGGCGGCTTCGGCCGCCTTTTTTTTGCGCGGCAATTTTCTTTTCTGAATTTTGCGTTCTATGCGTTCTTTGTGGTTACTCCGCCGCCGTCTCCGCCAGCAGCATCTTGATCTCGGCGACGCATGAGCCGCAGTTGGTGCCGGCTTTCAGTTTCTGACCCACCTGCTGCGGCGTCGTGAGACCGTGCTGACGGATCGCCGTGCAGATGGTCTTGCGGCCGACGCCGAAGCACGAACACACGATGGGCCCCGCGTCGGATCGCGGGTCGGCAGACTGGCCCACCAGCAGGCCGGCACGATCGCGCTCGGTGACGCGATCCTTTGCAAACAGTCCTGCCAGCCAGGAGCGGGAAGGCAGGTCCGGGCGCGGGGAGAGGAAGACGCAGGCGGCCATCCGGTCCTCGACGAGCAGCGCTGCTCGATAGATGCCTGCGTTCGGATCGGAGTATTCGATCCAGTCGGCGCGTTCGTCCTTTGCGTTGAACAGGTGCCGTGCCCAGCGCGACCAGTCGCCGAACACGCGACGGCCGGCGATTTCGTAGCGATGAAACTGCTCGCCCTGCGCCGTGGTCCACCAGGTGACGTCGAGATCGGGGAGTCGCTCGCGCGAAAGAATGAATCCCTGCCAGCTCACGACGAACGGCTGCACGCGCGCGGGCGTGTGCTTGAGTTCCGGTTCGCCGGAGATCGGATCCACGATCGGATTCACGAGTGCGCCGACGCGGGCATCCGAGGAGAACACATTGCTCCAGTGGATCGGCACGAACATCATGCCGCGCGGCATTTCGCCGCTCACTTTCAGGCGCGCGATCAGCGAGCCCCAGCGCGTCGACACGCGCACCAGTTCGCCTTCGCGCGCACCCGAGAGCAGTACATCCTGCGCATGCATGTCCACGTAGGGTTCGGGAATGTGCGAGGTCAGCCGCGATGCTTTGCCGCTGCGGGTCATGGTGTGCCACTGGTCGCGGATGCGACCGGTGTTGAGCACCAGCGGAAATTCCTGGTCCGTATGCTTGACCGGCGCCCGCGGTGTCGTCGCGACGAAGCGGGCCTTGCGGCTCGGATGATAGTAACTGCCGTCCTCGAACAGGCGCGGCGTGCCCGGATGCTGCTGTGTCGGTACCGGCCATTGAATCGGGGCGAGGTCGTCGTACCCGGCCTGGTCGAGATCGGCGAGTCCCGCGATGTTGAAGGCACGCGAGCCATCGTTCCCGGCGCCGGACAGGCGCGCGTGCTCGCGGAACACATCGCTCGATGAGGCGTAGTCGAAACTGTCCGCAAAGCCCAGCCGCTTCGCGACCTCGCTGATGATCCACCAGTCCGGCTTCGCCTCGCCAGGCAGCGGCAGGAAGGCCCGCTGACGCGAGATGTGCCGGTCGGAGTTCGTGACGGTGCCGTCCTTCTCGCCCCAGGCCGCGGCGGGCAGCAGCACGTGGGCGCAATCGTTGGTGTCGGTGCGCGTGACACAGTCGGATACAACGACGAGTTCGCAGCGTTGCAGTGCCTGCTTCACCTTGTCGGCATCGGGCAGGCTCACGACCGGATTGGTCGCCATGATCCACACAGCCTTGATCTTGCCGTCGTGAATCGCCTCGAACAGATCGACCGCTTTCAATCCCGGGCGATCCGCGATCGCCGGGCTGTTCCAGAACTGCTGCACGATGCGCCGATGATTGGCATCGCCGAGTTCCATGTGCGCCGCCAGCATGTTCGCGAGCCCGCCGACTTCGCGCCCGCCCATCGCATTGGGCTGGCCGGTCACCGAGAAAGGCCCCGCGCCCCGTTTGCCGATGCGGCCGGTCAGCAGATGGCAGTTGATGATGCTGTTGACCTTGTCGGTACCCGACGAGGATTGATTGACACCCTGCGAGAACACGGAGATGGTTTTCGCCGTGCGTGCGAACAGCTTGTAGAACTCTTCCAGCCGATGTTCATCGACGCGGCAGACTTTTGCGACAGCGCGCAGATCGCCCGCGGTGTTCTCCGCCACGAGCAAGGTACGCGACATGTTTTCCGTATGCTTCTGGACGAAACCGGTGTCGACGACGCCGTGATGCTGCAGGTACGCCAGCAGGCCGTTGAACAGCCAGACATCGGTGCCGGCGCGGATCGGCAGGTGCAGGTCGGCGAATTCGCAGGTGGCGGTGCGTCGCGGATCGATCACCACGATCTTCAGATCGGGTCGCGCCTGTTTCGCGGCCGTGATGCGCTGAAAGATGATCGGGTGGCACCACGCCGTGTTCGAGCCGACCAGCACCACGAGATCGGCATGATCGAAGTCGTCGTAACAGATCGGTACCAGATCCTCACCGAAAGCCCGCTTGTGACCGGCGACGGCGGACGACATGCACAGCCGCGAATTGGTGTCGATGTTGGCGGTGCCGATGAATCCTTTCATCAGCTTGTTGGCGACGTAATAGTCCTCGGTCAGCAACTGGCCGGAGACATAGAACGCCACTGAACCTGGGCCGTGGGTCTCGATGATGCGGAGAAAGCCCTGTGCGACATGATCGAGCGCCTGATCCCACGACACGCGCTGTCCGTCGATCTGCGGATGCAAGAGGCGGCCATCGAGATCGAGCGTGTCGCCGAGGGCCGAACCCTTGGAGCACAGACGACCGCGGTTGGCGGGATGATGCGGATCGCCTGCGACCTCGACCTGGTTGTCCGCAATGCGTTTCGCCAGCACACCGCAACCGACGCCGCAGTAGGGGCACGTGGTTCGGGTGACGAGGCTCAAGAAAGTGCCCCCACCCTAACCCTCCCCCGCTTCGCGGAGGAGGGGATTGGATTGTCAGGGACAGCCGTTCTTCCCCTCCCCCGGTCGCCGGGGGAGGGCAGGGAGGGGGCACTCCTCATGCCTTCCCCGCGAACGCC
>CAZBKC010000074.1:0-6552 GCA_964492345.1 uncultured Steroidobacter sp.
ATCGACGCCCTGCTGATTGAAATTGTCGAGCGGCAGCGCCAGTACCGGAATGCCGGCGCGCTGCAGGGCGCGCAGGACGAAGGGATCGGCGTCGGAGAGTGCGACGGCGCCGTCCACCTGGTGCGTCGTGGCCTCGTGCACATGCCACGCGGCTGCCCAGGTTGGCATGCGTAGTTCATCGCCCATCGTGACTACGCGCGCGGCCAGTGCACGCAGCGGATCGCGGCCGCCATCGAAGCGCCGGATGTAACCGTCGGCTGCGAGCGCCAGATACATGGACCAGACGAACACCGCGCCGTGCGAGGCCTCCCAGCGCTGGTAGAACCCCATGTCGCTCCACATGCCGCGTCCGACCCACATCAGGCGCACGCGTTCGTTCGGGCACGCGGCTTCGCCCGCGGCGACGCGCTCTGCCACCTCTTGGTAGAAAGCCCGGGCTGCATCGCGCGCCCAGACCGTGCCGCGTTGCCATTGAGGCGTCATTGTCGCCGGCATGGTGTCGACGACGGACACGGGTGCGGGGATGGTCCTGGCGATCAGATCGCGCGTGAGGCGATAGTAGTCCTCCTGTTCGTTGACCAGCGTCATCACTGCGGCGAACCGTTCCATCGAGAACGAACGCCCGGTTCGTCGTTCGAGCTGCCCGATCAGTGCGCGCATTTCCGTCACCAGCAGGTCGAGCCGTTCCGGTTCGAGAAATTCATCCCAGCAGTCCGGCAGCGCCTGCCACCAGTCGCTGAAAAGATTCCAGCGCGGATCCACCGTACGTTCGAACAGGAACAGATCGGCACCCGTCTCGCGCGACCACGCTTCGAACAGCTTCGCAGTGCCATCGGTGCTGTTCAGTGCCTGCAGAAACTGCGGCCGCGGTAATCCGCCCCACGGTGCGAGCGATGGGTCATCGTCGAAGGCCGCCGCCAGGCCCTGCGCGCTGTAGGAATCGACATGCGTGGGATAGCGATGGGCTTCCAACAACTCCAGGTAACGCGCGCTCTGCTGTTTCGCGGCGACGATCGATGCCCACCATTGATTGACGACGAACGGAATGTCGAGCGTACGCAGGATTTCCTGCGGCGCATTGGCATTCACGACGGCGATCGGTTCCCCCGCGGCGGCCCGCTCGCGCACACTGGCAAACCAGTCTCGCTGGTAGTTGCCGATGGCAGCGAGCGAGCGCAATGACTTGCGACTGCGCGTTCCTCCTCCGCCACCGGTACGTGCTTCCTGTTGCAGTGCTGTCGGCATGACCACGCTGACGCGGTCACCGGCGATGAACGCCCGCACGCTGGCACGGACACGATCGGGATCCTTCAGACACTCGCCGTCGAGAATCAGCAGCGGCAGATTGCGCTGCGAGCAGACACTGCGCGTCTGATGCGACTGCCACGGCGGCGACTCCTCATCTGCAAGACACAATTCGATGACGGCATCGGGGCGACATCCATGGAGGGCGGCAGGCAGGCTCTTCTCACGCTGTTCGATCGAACGGGCCACGGCCGGCCTGCGTAGCGCCGGATCGGCCAGCGCCATCAACGGATCCACATCGGCTGCGATCCGATCTGCATACCATGGATCGCCCCAGTCATGATCCTCGCCGACGACAGTGAGTCCGCAGGATTCGAGCAGCGCGTACCACTCGTCAGACTCATGTGTGCTGCCCGTAAGAAAGATGCGTCGGCCGGTGCGTACTGGCAACGACGCGATGATCTCTTCGAGCCGTGCGAGATGCGTGGCATGTTCGTCCGGCGGGAGAATCGCAGCGCTGCCGACGATCCTGAGTGCATCCGTTCCGCTCAGTCGGGCTTGCGATGCGACGCGTATTCGCATGATCCGTTGCAGACGGCTGCACTGGTCGTTGCGCCCGGCAATGACGCGACTCAGCTCCGCCTCGCGGACGACGCTGCCGGCCTTTGCCAGCGACGACTGAAATCCCTCCAGCCGTGCACGGTTGTACTGCTGTGTCGAAACACGCGGCAGATGCTTCAGGTCGACGAGATTCACCGGGCCAAGGTGGATTTCACCGACGAGCGACAGCTCCCGCAGCACCGCGAATAGTTGCGGCAACTCCGCCTCGGCATGCGATATCACGATGCGATCCGTGGACCGCTGCAACAGCAATTGCTCGATCAGCGCCCGGCTGCGCGCCGGCAATGACGACATGCCCATCAGCCTATCCGCGTGCGGTGTCGGCACACCGCGAACTCCTGTCAGACGAACGGGCGACAACCCTGCCGCGAGCAGCAGTTCGCGCGGCGCGTCGGAACCGATGACACGAACGACGGACCTGCCCTGCTCTCTCAGACGATCTGCCACGGCGTCCGGCCGGGCGAAGGCCTCGGCAAGTTCATCCAGGATGGCACGGGCGTCGTGCATGGATCGGATCAGATAACGCCGGCGCGAGTGAGCCGTTCGATCTCGGCCGTGGAGTATCCGAGTAAATCGGGAAACACTTCGGCGTTGTGCTGGCCGAGGGTGGCCGGCAGCACCGGATCGAATCCCGTCCGCGCCGCGGAGAAGACGATCGGCACGCCCGTCGTCTGCAGTTCCGCACTCTGCGGATAGCCTGGATGCCGGGCCACCACGGTTTCGTTGCGTTCGACGACGCGCGGATCGGCCAGCGCTTCCTCCGGATGCCGCACCAGCGCGGCGGGAACGTTCTCGGCTTCGAGCGCGGCAATGACTTCGGCGGTCGAGTGCCGGCCGGCCCAGTCGTTGATGAGCTGTTCCAGCAGCGCGGCGTTGGCGACTCGCGCATTGCGCGTCGCGAAGCGCGGATCGGCAATCAATTCCGGCTGCCGCATTGCGCGGTAAAGCGCATGGGCGAGCGGATCCTGTACCGCGACCAGTGCGATGTAGCCATCCGCACACTTGAACAGTCCGAACGGACACAGCCGCTGCAAGGTCGCACCCGTGCGCGTGAGCATGCCCACCGCCTGCATGGCCGCCCAGTTCTCGACCGCCACCAGCGACGTCAGCGCACCCAGCATCGACACATCCACATGCTGGCCTTCACCCGTGCGCGAACGCTGATGCACGGCCGCGAGAATGCCGACCACGCCAAAGATCGGTGTCAGCACATCTGCAATCGGCAGGCCGATACGCACTGGCGGTTCGTCAGCGGCACCGCTGGTGTACATCGCGCCGCTCAATGCCTGGATCAGCACGTCCATCGCGCGGCTGCCTTCCTGGCCCTTGATCGTTCCGCCGAAACCGCTCAGCGAGCAGTAGATGATCGACGGATTGGCAGCACGCGCGAAGTCATAACCGACGCCGAGACGCTCGGCCGTGCCGCTGGTGAAGTTCTCCACCACGATGTCGGCCTTGCGCACCAGATCGGCGAACACCTGGCGCGCTTCCGGATGTTTCAGATTGAGCGTGATGCCGCGCTTGCCGCGGGCGCGCGTGAGATGCGACACCGACAGATCGTCGGCATGCCTGCGTCCCACGCTGAGCCCATCGCGCCCCACATAGGGACTGTTTTCCCTGGCGAGATCGCCGCCCTGCGGGTCCTCGACCTTGATGACCTCGGCGCCGAGGCCGGCGAGCAGCAGCGTCGCATAGGGACCTGCAAGCGCCCGCGTCAGATCGATGACTCTCAGGCCCTCCAGCGGGCGCATTCCCTGATCACTCATGCATCACCTGTCGTTCCCGTCAGCGCATCGATGGTCTGTGGTTGCGATCCGAAAGCACGCAGCGCGGCGCGCAGATCGCTGTCGGGCAAGGACGCTGCGCGCGGTTCCACCGGCGGCGTCATCGAGAGCTTGATCGGCGAGCCGATCTGCCGCACCGCATCGCCATCTGCCGTGGGCACTTCACGCACCATCTTTCTTTCGATGTTGTGCGGATCCGCCAGTGCCTCCGCGATCTCGTGGACCGGCGCGAACTGCGTGTCGGCTTCGCCCAGAATGCGCAGCCATTCGTCCAGCGGCCGTGACGCAAAGATGGCGGCGAGTGCAGCGGCCATCTCATCGTGCCGCGATCCATCGAGCTGCAGCGGAATGAAGTCTTCGCGGCCGACTGCGCGACAGAAACGCTCCCAGTAGCGCGGCTCCATGTCGGTCGTACACAGGTAGCGGCCGTCGGCAGTGCGCCACAATCCGCAGTCGATGCGGCCCTCGCCTCTCGGCCGCACGCGCGACAGATCCGGGTTGCGCGCGATCGTCGAAGCGATCAGCGTCATCGCCGCATCCGACATCGCGATGTCGATCGACTGGCCGCGTCCGGTACGTTCGCGCGCATGCAGCGCTGCCAGGATGCCGATCACGGCGTTCGAGCCCGTCAGCAGATCCGCGACCGGCAGCCCCGCGAAACTGGGGCGCTCGGGTCGGTCGCCCATGCGGGAGAGCGCACCGGACAGCGAGAGTGCGATCGGATCGTGACCGGGCTTGTCGCGATACGGCCCCGTCTGACCGCACAGCGTCACCGAGCAATAGATCAGGCGCGGATTCACAGAAGCCATCTCCTGCGGACCGAAGCCCATGCTGGCGAGCACGCCCGGGCGATAGTCTTCCAGCAGCACATCGGCGCGCCGCACGAATTCGAGAATGACTTCGCGCGATTCGGCCGCACCCGGATCGAGCAGCAGGCTGTGCTTGTTGCGGGCGAACACGTCATTGGCGCGCAGCCGTGCCCGTTGCTCGATCCTAAGCTTGTCCCAGCCGAACACCTTCGCCTGCTTGGCGGCTTCGCGGGGATTCTCGATCCGCACAACCGTCGCGCCGAGATCGGCGAGCATCCAGCTGCAGTAGGGACCGGGGAGGAACTTGGAAAAATCCAGCACCCGGATATCGGACAGCGCGCTCATGGTTCGAACTCCGAGGTGACGAAGAGCCGCGCGGGAACGGCAATGTCCTCGCCGGTTCGACTCTTCACCTGTCGCCACATCGATCGCGCCCGCAGCTGCTCGCTCGCCAGCACATCCCCGACTTCATCGATCGGCGACAGGCCCATCCCATGCTTCACCGACCAGCGCGAGAGTTCGAGTCTCGTGTGCTTGAGAAAGAAGGCTTCGACGTGCTCTTCCCACTGCGCCAGCGTCTCGCGTGGCGTATCCGCGATCAGCGTGGCGTCCCAGTCGATCGACGTGAGATTCGCCGCCATCCCGCGTTCGGCCATCACGCCGACCATCGCGCGCATCATTCCCGGGTTGTCGACCAGAGACCATGTCACATAGCCGTCGCGACACGACCAGATCTGTCGCACGCCCGATTTGCCGCGCACCAGCAGGTTGCCGGTGCGCCGGCCGATGCGACCGGCGAACTGCCACATGAGCGGCTCGCGATAGTTGGCAAGCACCGCCGATTGCAGTGCGGAGACCGTAACGAGCTGGCCTTTGCCATCGAGGTGCCGGGCGTGCAACGCCGTGAGGACAGCCACTGCTCCCTGGGCACCGGCCAGGGCGAACGCCTGCTCACCCGGCAGCGTCAGCGGTGCCCGATCCGGGTCGCCGATGATGGTCGCAAGTCCGGAACGCGCCATGAGCGTGAGATCGGTGGCAGGCCGGGTGTGCGACTCGCCAGCCGGATCGAATGCGCCGATCACGACATCGATCAATGCCGGTTGCGACTTCGCCAGTTCCTCGTGCGTGAACGGCGTCGCGACATCGTTGCGTATCAGCACATCTGCCGCGGCGATGAGATCGCGCAATGTCTCGCGCTCGGAATCGTCCTGCGCGTCCAGCGCCAGCAGTCGCTTGCCCGTGTCCCAGGCCAGCGAGGCAGTTTCGGTCGTCGCGCCGGATGTCACTCGCCGCACGTCGGCGCCGAGATCTGCAAGCAGCCTGCCGGTGTAGCGTCCGAGGTCCGCTGTCAGATCGATGACACGCAGATGGGACAGCATCATCGCAGTGCTCCCGCATCGATCAGTTCGGCAACTTCCGTCTCGCTCATGCCAAGCATCTCGACGAACACCTCCCGGTTGTGTTCTCCGAGCAAGGGCGCCGGCCCGACGACGACGTCGCTCGACGAGAACCTGAGCGGCGATCCCGGCATGAGGCAATCACCGAGGACACTGTGCGAAGTGCGCGCGTAGTGCCCGGCAGCCGCAAGCTCGCTGTCTTCGAAGACTTCCCTACCGTTCTGAACTGGCTCCGCAGCAATACCGGCAGTCGACAGGCGATCTGCAAGCTCATGCTTGGCATGAAGCACGGTCGCCTCCGAGAGCAATGCATCCAGTTCGTCTTCATGCTGCTTGCGGCCCGAAAGCGTTGCAAAGCGCGCGTCCTGGAACAGCGCCGGCGCGATGACCTCGCAAAGCCGCTGCCACTGCTGATCGTCCTGCACGGCGATGGCACACCACTGATCCTCGCCCCTGCATGGATAAATGCCGTGCGGTGCGCGGTTCGCAGCGCGATTGCCGGGCTTGGCTCCGGGTCCGTTCAACTGATGATCGACATAGCGATCGGCCAGCGCATGCACCAGCGGTTCCACCTGCGAGACATCGATGTGCTGACCGCGCCCGGTGCGTCGACGATGCTCGAGTGCCGCGAGCACACCGATCGTGGCGAAGATCGGTGCGACCACATCGCCGTAGGCAAACGGCGGCATGTGCGGC
>CAZBKC010000074.1:6562-10874 GCA_964492345.1 uncultured Steroidobacter sp.
ACCGGTACGACCCGCGACACTGACGCTGACGAGGATGATGTCCGGCCGCAATGCGTTCAGCACCGGCCACGACAGGCCGATGCGCTCCATGTAGCCCTGCCCGAAGTTCTCGACGACCACGTCGGCCCACTGCACCAATCGCTTTGCCACCTCGATCCCGCGAGGATCGGACAGATTGATGGTGACGCTGCGCTTGCTCGTGTTGGCGATGGCGAAGAAGGCAGAGCCGTCCGGGTTGCGGATGCCGTCCTTGAACGGCGGACTGACGCGGCCCAGGTCGAGTCGCTGCCGCGATTCGATCTTGACGACCGTCGCACCGTAGTCGGCAAGATCCTTCGTGGCGCGCGGCCCGGCGCCCACCCAGCTGAAGTCCGCGATTTTCACTCCGCGCAAGGGTGCGTTCATGAAGCGCCCTCCCCGGCAGGTGCGTGGGCACAGTCGAGCGCGCGTCCCTCTGCGCGCTCGTGGATCAGCGCACGGGCGCGCAGCAGGATCGATTCGCCGTCGATTCCGTAGTCCTGCAGTTGTCTCGCACGGAGCATCGCGCTTTCGGCGGCAGCCTCATCGAAGCGTTCCTGGTCCGCAGCGCTGACGTCGATGACCTCGACTCCCTGCTCGCGTGCGAACTCGTAGCCCAGCTTCGTACCGCTGTCGATCTCATCGATGAGCGCCGACTCCCAGACCGTCTGACTTTCCCGCAGTACCCGCTGAAGATCCTCCGGCAACCGCTCCCACGCGCGCCGGGACATGGCGCGGGCCGGATAGGAACCGCGGCTGAACTTCAGCTCCGTGAAGTACGAGCCCACTTCCGCAAGATGCACGCCGCGCAACGCATCCGGCGGCGCAACCACCCCATCGATCACGCCTTTCGCCATGGCGGAGTACACGTCGTTCATCGGCATGTCGACCGGATCGGCACCCAGCCGACGCAGCACATCGATGGATTCGCTCTGCGTCCGCAGGCGCATCCCCTGCAGATCCGCGAGGGTGCGAACCGGTTTCGAGCGCGTGAGGATGCCGGGGAAGTTGCCTGCCTGCAGCGCGAGCAGCTGCAGTCCCTGCAGTTCCTCATCGAACACCGGGAACTCGTGCGTCAGGCATTTCAGAACATCGATCTGGTCCTGCATGGTCCGGACGCCGCCGTAGAACCCGGCCTGGGCCCGCGAGGCATGCATGCCGCCTCTCATATATATAGGAGTGATCAGCCCGATGTCCGCGACCCCATGGCGGATCTCGATCGCGCTCAGGTCAGAGGACAGTACGGCGCCGCTCCAGTACGGCTTGATGTGCAACCGACCGGCCGAATGTTCCTCGACGAACTTCATCCAGCGCTGATCGGCGCGGCTGAAGGGATGCGCCGGCGGATACGGGCTGGCGTAGGTCAGAACGTACTCCGCCGTCGGCGCTTGTGGCGAGCATCCGCCCAGCGCGCCGGCAAGGATCAGCAGTACGACACGCAGCGCCGTTCTGATATGGATACTCATGAGCCGAGCACCTTCGGCAACCAGAGCGCGAGGCCCGGCATCGCGATGAGCAGTGCGAGGTGCAGGAAATCCGTGATCAGGAACGGCACGATGCCGCGGAACATCGTTCCCAGCGGAATGTCGCGTGCCATCTCGTGCAGCACATAGACGTTGAGTCCGAGCGGCGGATGCACGAAGCCGATCTCCATGGTGCGCACGAGGAAGATACCGAACCAGATCGGACTCAGCCCCAGATCGTGGACGATGGGCAGAAAGATCGGCGTCATCAGCAGCATCAAGGCCAGTCCGTCGAGCACCGAACCGAGCAGCAGCAGTGCGAGCGCCATCACGATGATCGCCGCCAGCGGCCCGGCATCCAGCATCTGGACCGCCGATGACATCTGCTGTGCGACGCCCGTGACGCTGATGAAGACGCTGAACAGCAGCGCGCCGATGACGACGGTGTAGATCATGCCGGTGGTCAGCAGCGTCGTGCGCAACGACTCGGCCAGCATGGCGCGGCTCACACGTCGCCGCCACGCGCACAGGGCCAGCGCACCGACACATCCGACCGCCGCTGCCTCGGTCGGCGTGAACCAGCCGATCATCAGGCCGCCCACGACAAAGACGATCAGGACGGCAATGTCCGCTACCCGCCGCACCGCCGGCCAGCGCTCGCGCCATGGGGTGCGTGCGATCGCCGGCCCGAGTAACGGATTGAGACGGCACAGGACGAAGATCGCACCCATATAAAAGAGTGCCTGTGTGATGCCGGGAATGACGGCGGCGGCAAACAGCCGGCCGATGGACTGTTCGGCAATGATGCCGAACACGATCAATGCGCCGCTCGGCGGAATCAGCACCCCCAGCGTGCCGCCCGCAGCCAGCGCTCCTGTCGCGAAGCCCGGCGCGTAGCCGTGCTTGCGCATCTGCGGCAAGGCCACCGAACTGATGGTCGCGACGGTTGCGAGACTCGAACCGCTGATGGCGCCGAATCCCGCACAGCCGGCGATCGATGCCAGCGCGAGCCCGCCACGCCGATGCCCCACGAAACGCGCGGCAACTTCGAAAAAGTCCTGGCTCGCGCCGGCCTGAAAACAGAAATGCGCCATGAGCAGGAACAGCGGCAGCACACCCAGCTCGTAACGGCTGATGGTCTCGAAGGTCACGACACCGGCTTTGATCAGCGCCGCTTCCGGGCTGATCACCAGCGCGAGTCCGCCCACGCCGACCAGCGCCAGGGAAATGCCGATGGGCAGTCCCGAGGCCAGCAGGAACAGCAGGACCAGGATGCCGAGCAGGCCGATCAGTTCGACGGTCATGAATGCCTGTCGGCGCCGCGGATGGCACGGGCGAGGAACACGACGGCGATCAGCAGCGACGCTGCGATCCAGGTCATGCGCAGCCAGCTCCACGGAATGTGCAGCAGCTCCGAATGCTCATGACCGTGCCACATTTCCGCGGCGATCCATATCGAACCGGCGGTGAACCAGAGAAAGACACAGGCGCTGATACCGTCCGACAAACCGAGCAGCACGCGCCTGCCGCGTCGGCCGAGCCGGTCGATGAGCAGATGGGCCCGCGCGTGCTTGCTGTTCAATGTGGCCGCTACCATCGCCGCGGACGCAAGCAGCACGACGCTGGCCTGCACGATCTCGATCGATCCGAGGAGCGGCAGGCCGATGTGCCGGCCCAGTACCGCCAGCGCATCTGCGGACATGGCCGCCAGCAGGCCGGTCGACCCCACGAGAAATGCCGCACGGCCCAGCCAGATCGAAAGCGCGCCTGGTGCACTCTTCGCTGCCGGATCTGTTTGTGCCGTCATGCCCTGCCCCCTGGAGACTGCCGGGATTCTAGCCGGTTTAGTTCGCTGTACAAACTATTTACACTTCCGTGACAGCGCCGCTGACGGATTGACTCGCGCCACGCAAACGGACAATGTTGCGCCATGAAACGCAAGACCGCGCCCAGGAAGGCACCCTCACGCAAGCCGGCCAGCCGCATTAACTCAATCGATGCGGACATCCTGCCGACACTCATCGGCTACAACATCCGTCGCGCCCAGATCGTGCTGTGGCGGGATTTCTCCCGCACGGTGGCGGACGGCGAAATCCGTCCCGGCATGTTCAGCGCCATCGCACTGGTGCGTGCCAATCCCGGTATCGCCCAGGTGGAGCTGGCCGCCGAGCTGTCGATCGACAAGGCCAGCATGGTGAGCCTGATCGATCGTCTCGAAGACGCCGGCTGGATCGTACGCACGCGTTCCCAGGAAGACCGCCGGCGTCAGGGCCTGACGGTGACGACCGCGGGCGAGAAGATCTACAAGACACTCAAGCGCGAGATGCTGGACCACGAACAGAAATTCGCCGCCCTGTACACGGATGCCGAGCGCAAGCAGCTGGTGAATCTGCTGCGACGCCTGCACAACGCTCCGGCCTGACCGTCGCACTCCATTCTAGGCGGGCTGCTGGGCGCTGGGCGCTGGGCTGCTGGCCAGACAAGAACGTGCTTCCGCCCCTTCCTCCGCTTGCGGGGGAAGGATGGGATGGGGGGCGATCGAAGCTGAAATACAAGCACTTCGCTCTTCTTGTGGGTCAGGCTTTAGGGAATCTCTGATTTACCTCTTGTTCGTCATTCCCGCGAAGGCGGTGACCGAAGGAAATCCCGCGGGAGAATCCATCCGAATCAGCAAGATGGGCCCCCGCCTGCGCGGGGGTGACGGAGTAAATCAGACCTTCCTTAGCCTCAATGGCACTTACTTAACGAGTTGACGGTTGACTGTTGTCGGTTGACAGCCAGAAAAATGCCTTCCTTATCCGACCGTCAACCGTCAACGGACAACTGTCAAC
>CAZBKC010000075.1:0-10850 GCA_964492345.1 uncultured Steroidobacter sp.
ATCGCTCGCGATGCTCGCGACTGGCATGCGTGCATGCTCATTACTTCCATCTAGAGATTTCATTTGCGTGACTCCTGTAGGCGATGGAGTCACGTGCGCTTACGGAACGTGACTCCATCGCGTGAAGTAGCGAAGAAGTCACAAGCGCGGCAGTGGCAAAATATTTCTTCCTCTGGCATAGCGGCCACTGCTCGGCGCTATGCTGCTCTGGGCGCGGATTGCTGCATTTCTCACTCGCGTCGAGAAATGCTTCGACCGTCTTTAGAGCGAAATTTAGGTATACGGCTTGTGCGGGCAGAAAGAATCTCAAACCGCCGCCCCACTCGTCAAGCTACGTTGCCCACGTGGGTCCACAGCCGCCGCTACGCGGCCCCGGCCTTCTGGGTCGGATAAACCGACCCAGGCCGGGCAAGGGCTGTGGACTACGTGGACAACCCCCAACCTTGTTACACCACGCCAAACAACCATTCCTCATGCGCTTTCATTGCCGCCTGCGCCGCCTCCCGCTTTGAAGCCTCTGGCGCAAGCCGACCCCATCTGAGCGCGCCGCACACCTCCGCTAGCGACCTCGGCTCGCGAAAAATGCGCCCACGTCCGTACAGGCCATATCTACGGCGATCCTTCGCGCGCTTCTTTTCGCGGTTCTTCTCGCGCCACCGGCGCTGCTGCTCTCTGATCTTTTCCGGGTCTTTCGTTGGCATTACGAATCACTCCCTAACGTAGCGATTTCGTAACGGCCTTGAACTGATAGTGATCTCCGAAGAACTACTTCAGGCACTGGCGAGCGTCACAAGGTGTTGATTTGTGGTGCCCATGAACCCGGCGACTTCGGCTGTTAATCCGTTGGTCGCTGGTTCGAGTCCGGCCCGGGGAGCCATCTAATTCAAGACGTTACAGTTCTTTCGACACTTTTCGCCCGAACGTGATGCGCCATCACCATTCTGACGTCGCCATAGTCGAATCTGTCACCCGTGCCGCTCCTGATCTCCGACACGGTGGCGCCTTCGTGCTCCTTGAGGAAGGCGACGACAGAATCGACAGTTTCAGCGGGCAGCAGGCTGTAGATGTCGACTGCGCCACTGCCGACCCAGCGTGCCAGATGCCCCTTGATCGTGCTCACCGCAAGACCCCGTAACGCGGCGATCTCATCCGCCGATTTTCCCTGCCGGTGCAGATCGAACGTGTCTTTATAGGTATCGCCCTTCACCTTCTTGCCGGGCGCGGCGGATACGGCCGCTGGCTCGACCTTTTCCCTGACGTACACAACGTCGCCGTCGTAAAGGCTGTCACCCAGCAGGCGGGCTCCATAGAGACGTTCGATCCTGGCCCAGCAATCGTTCTCGATGAGCCGCAGCGAACGCACATAGCGCTTCATCTTCTTCTTGTACGCAATCGGTTCTATGCATTCCCGCAATGGCCGGATGAGCTGTGTTGCAATCTGCCCGGTGAAGTAAGCAATCGCCTTGCCGCATCGCTGTCGCAGCATCAGTACGCCGTCCGGGTCCGATTCGGCCGCTTCGATGAGGCGATTCAGCTGGCGCCGAAACTTGTCCGCAGTGACGTCGATCTCGCCTAGCCGCGTGCGTATCTGCTCATGTGCCGCCAGGGCGGATTCCTTGTCCTGGAATTTTTTCCCGCCGATCAATTCCCGCCACGGCTCCAGTTGAGCCGAAAGATCGGAGAACGTGAACAGCCGCAACAGCTGGAAGTGAGCGTAGCGAACCTTCTCTCGAGCGAGTACGCCTTGGAGTTGGCCGGCAGCATGGTGAGACGCGCTGAATTCGCGGATCCGCGGCTCGTCGTGCAAGGCGGCCGGGGTGATCATCGAGTGCAGCACGATCCCGTCCAGCGTCCGGCAGCGGCTGAGTGCCACATACACCTGTCCGGCGACGAACGAGCGGCCCGCATCGATGATCACTTTATCGAAAGTCAGTCCCTGGCTTTTGTGGATCGTGATCGCCCAGGCGAGTCGCAAGGGGTACTGAGTGAAGGTGCCAAGTTCCTGCTTCACGATGTTGCCTGACTCCTCGTCGACACCGTAGCCGATGTTCTCCCAGGTCTCCCGATGCAGGGGATGGTCCAGGTCGGAGTCCCTGAAGGTCACTGTCACCTCATCGCCATGGATCCGGGTCACGACGGCAAGCTTGCCGTTGTAGTACGCGCCGTCTTCCGCGTCATTTCGAATGAACATCACCTGCGTCCCGACCTTCAGGCGAAGCGTCCTGTCGCAGGGGAACAGATGCTCAGGAAACTCGCCTTCGATCTGCGCCTCGAACGAATGCATCTGGCCAGGCAGTTTCGTCAACTCTTCCGAGTTGACGCTGTCGGCTCTGCGGTTATGCGTCGCGAGCAACACGTAGCCCGGTTCCGTGGGTCTGAAATTTGGGTCGTAGCGCTCCTGCAGCCGCCTGTAATCGTCCTGGCTCAATTTGCGGTTGCGAACGTTGTCGAGCAACGCGACGAATTGCTCGTCGCGCTGCCGATAGATCGTCTGCAGTTCAATCTGCGCTGCATCGAGCTGCGGCCACACCAGGGAATCGAAGAAGTAAGGGCTGCGGTAGTAGGACCGCAGCACGCTCCATTCCGCCTCCTTTGCAACGGGCGGCAGCTGATGCACATCGCCGATGAGCAGGACCTGGACGTCGCCGAAGGGCTGGCGATTGCGACGCACCGTGCGCAGCACCAGATCCATCGCATCCAGCACGTCGCAGCGGACCATGCTGATCTCATCGACGATCAGCAAGTCCATCTGCCGCAGCACGCGCAGCTTCTCGTCACGGAGCCGAAGATGCTCGCGCAGAAACCGGTGGCGGTTGGTCGCAATATTGGGATCGACGAAGTCGTCACTGGGAACGAAACACGTCAGCGGCAGCCCGAACATCGAATGAATGGTGACGCCGCCGGCATTCACCGCTGCTACCCCGGTGGGCGCAACGACTACGACGTTCTTCTGCGCCCGCTTGACCAGCCGTTGCAGCAACGTCGTCTTGCCGGTACCGGCCTTGCCTGCGACGAAGCAGTGCTTGCGCGTCAGCAGGACGAATTGCTCGGCCAGCTCGAACTCGACATTGGTCATCGTTGGAGGTCCATTTCCTGCTTCAGCGCGTCCTTCCACATCCGCATCCTCCGTGACTGGGGAAGTCTGCGGGGCCTTGCTCCCCGAGCCCGCGAGTCTCATCTCCTCAATACAGCGATCAGGCTGGACAAAGCAGCACCGAGCTGCTCGATGGCCTGCGGTTCCGGCATCGGCAACTTCAGATATCTGCACCCCGTGCGCGTATCCGTTTCGACCCACGGCGAAGCAGCCGTGTGTATAGCGGCCGTTTGCGTGCCGCCGTTCGACAGCTCAAATGACAGTGTCTCGATCAGTTTCAGCCCTGCAGTCAGCAGTGGCGCCCATGGGTTCTCCGTAGCAGCCTCTGCGGTTGCGGTCGCCTGCTGCCGAAGCTGACCACCGCCGCCGCCAGACGAAGGCTCGCCAATTGATTCGGCGGCGCGCATGGCATCGACGCGTCCTTGCTCAGACGCAGGCTCCGGCTCCTCCACCGGGGCGATGATGGCGCTGACGCCCTCCATGAACTTCTCCAGCTTCGATCCGCCGAGGAAGACCTCGCTCGCACCGCCGTCCAGCACACCAGCGAACAGCGACTTCTTGAACGCCAGCACGGAGAGCATGCGCTCTTCGATCGTGCCCTCGGCGACGAAGTTGACGACCTGCACGCTACGCGACTGCCCGAGGCGGTATACGCGGCCGATGCGCTGCTCGAGCACCGCCGGATTCCAGGGCAAGTCCATATTGATGACGACCGCAGCGGCATGCTGGAGATTGAGCCCGACACCGCCTGCATCGGTCGACAGGAAAACGCGGCAGGCCGGATCGTTGTGAAAGCGGTCCACGATCGCGCCGCGCTGCCCGCCGGGTACGCCGCCGTGAAACAGTACGTGGCCCCAGCCATTCTTCTGCAGGCGGCGGGTGATCAACTCGTGCGTGCGCACCCACTGACTGAAGATCACGGCCTTCGCATCCGGTCGCTCGAACAATTCGCCGAGGAGCGTTGCCAGCTCATCCGCTTTGGAACCATGATCCGTCTGCTGATCGAGCAGGTACGTGCTGTTGCACGACATGCGCATATTCTGCAGCGCACAGGTGAGGCGCCGTTGGTCTGCGTCCGACAGGAAACCGGTCTTGCGCCAGCGATGCACGATGCGATCGACAATCTCACGGTTCTCATCGTGATGCACCGTCTGCTCGGGTGTCATCGGAACAAACACCGTGTTGTCGATGCGTGGTGGCAGCTGGTTCAGCACTTCAGACTTGCGCCTGCGCAGCAGTATGGGCTCGAGCGTCTTGCCGATCCGGTCGAGATCCCGATAGCCGACGACGCGTCCGGAGTCGTCCAGCACCTGATGCGCGTGGCGCAGACGCCAGGTCGGCCCGAGTCGGTGCTGATCGACGAACTGCACGATGGACACCAACTCCTCCAGGCGATTCTCGAGCGGTGTGCCCGTCAGCACGATGGCGTAGGGACTGGCGATGCGCTTCAGGGCGCGCGCCGCAACGGTGTTCCAGTTCTTGATCCGCTGCGCCTCATCGACAATGACGACATCCGGTGACCAGGCCGCAATCAAGTCCAGATCCCGCGACAGCACGTCGTAGTTCGCGATCTTGCAGAATCCGGGTTGCGCATACTGCGACTCGCGTGCCGCGCGCAATCCTCCGATCACCTGTGCCTGCCGTTCGCTGAATCGTGCGATTTCGCGCTGCCATTGCTGCTTCAGCGACGTCGGACAAACAATCAGCACACGCTCTGCGCCGAAGTGCCGCGCAAACAACTCGACGGCTGCGATTGCCTGGATCGTCTTGCCCAGGCCCATCTCGTCGCCAATGAGGCAACGCCCGGCGCGCGCAGCGAACAACGCACCTTCAGCCTGGTATGGATACAGCTTCGCCTTCACCAGCTTGTTGAGCGCCGCACTGGCAGCGCCCCTTGGGTATGCCTCATCGAGGATACGCCTTCGCTCCTCCGCGTCGCGGGCTTGCGCGATAAAACCGAACGCGTCCTCGTAGCAGCGGATCTCGTGATCTGCCCTGCTTGCCCCCGTCAACAGCCCGTCGATCCCGGCAAGACGATCGAGGGGCAATGCACCGTTCGGGCCACTGAACACGCGCGCGGCGTGGCGCACCAGCGCTGGTGGGCACTGCGACCCGGCACGAAATCTCACCTGCCGCTCGCCGCCGTATTGCAGATAGATCTCGCTGTGCGCTGGATGGCATCCTTGCCGCAACGCCTTTGCACCGCCGCGCTTGCCCTCCAGCCGGCCCAGGACGAACTCGATGTGCTTGCACGTGCCGAGATCATTGGTCGCGAAATCTGCACAGGCGCAGAAGTTGTCGCCGACATTCGGGCCGCGAATCGCGACGCGGTAAGTGCTGCCGCTTTGTGGGTTGCTGACTCGGAACTCAGAGAACACTGGTTCCGAACCGATGTTCTCAAGTATGAAGGATTGGTCGCGTCCGAACTGGCGGCGCAAGTGCGTTTGCCACTCCTTGACGTCGAGATGGCTCGGCCGACGCAGGTGTGAAAGTTTGGGGGCGCGCGGCGCCTTCTTGCGTGGACGGCGCGCCGTGTTCGGCGCCCCCGATTTCTTTCTGGGCGGCATGATCGAAAGCTCCAGGACAAATGCGAGTGTTTGGCGCCTGTACCGACTGTACGGCCTGCGCTGAGCGCTCGTACTCAGCTGAGCCGCGGGATCGGCTTCTATTTAGCCCCGATGTGGGTTCGCAGGTCGAGGCCGCTCTCATCCGGGCACATGGCTCTGCGTCGGTCGACCCCGAATCCACATCAAGCCGCCTCGATGCGGTAGCCCATTGCTCGATAGCCTTGCTGCCTCTTCTGTACGCCATCGATCCGGCCGATTCAGCTCACTCGATCTGCGGTCGCTGCCCGGTAATACCCCAGATCAAGCGCACCATCGGGTCGGGATCGCGAATGCGGAAGTCGACCCAGGTCATGCCCTCGAGGAACAGCGGCAGTCCCGGCTTCTCAGGAGCACCCGGCAGCAGCGCGGGAATCACCGGGCATTTGCGATTGGCGAACTCGCGCAGGAATCCGTCGAGTTCCTGGCGTTGCCACGGACCGATGCCTTCGCGGCCCACGAACACCACGGCGCTGCGAATCCGGCCGATCTGCTGCTCCAGCAGCCGCTGCCACGGCATGCCGGGTTGCAGTTCCCATTCATCGAGCCAGGGCAGGATGCCGCGTTCGCGCAATCGCAGGCCGAGGTCGCGCACCGCAGGTTTGTCTGCGACGTTGTGACAGAGAAAGACATCGAATTCGCCCGCTGCGCGGCGACGCTCCAGAAGCTGGCGGACTCTCTGATGCTGCTCGGCCTGTTGTGCCGCTCTGCTGTCATCCGCAACATCCGGGGCGCCTTGCACAATAGCCGGTGCAGGTTGCGTCGCCGTCGGTCGTTGCGGCAACTGCAACGCCGACTCGCTGGCGAACAGCACCGGACCCGGGCGCCGTGTCGAATCGGGTACGCGCGCCGCAATCGCCCGATGCACATCCGCGACAGCAAGGTCGACCGGTTCACCTGTTGCAACGCGCCGATACAGTTCGCCGGTCACGGCTGTGTTGATCCCGGGCGAACAGTCCGGCAGCCACACGACGGCCGGCACACCGGCATCCAGCAGTGCCTGCGTCACCACTGCGAAATCCTCGCCGGGTTTTCTTCGCGAGACCGCCTGCAGGACCACGAGCCGCAAAGACGGACTCCTCATGATCATGCGCGCCACGTTCTGTGCATTGACCGGACGCGAGCGGCCGTCGCTGCCCAGCAGGGTCAGCGTGCCGTAGCGTGCCGCAGGTCGCGAAGCGCCCTGGCCGATGAAGTGCACGACATCCCATGGCGCGGTCCGCAACAGTTCGTCGAGCGATTTTTCGGTCGCCGGCTTCAGACGCTGCACCCTTCCCTTTCCCCCGGCGGCGAGCCAGGCAAGCTCCTGTTCGAGTGCCGCTGCAGCGGCATCGCCGCCGGATTTCTCGATGTCCCCCGGCTCGGGAGCGACGATCAGCAGCCGCAACTCCGCGGCAAAGTCGAGCGGGCGCGCAGGACGCCAGCGATCCTCGTGGCGTGCAATCGTCATGTCGGTGGCGAGACCCAGGTCCTGGCCGCTCACCGGATCGCGCAGCGCTTCCGCCCACATGTCAGCGCTCGCACCGGGCTCCGTGCGCAACGACAGACGCACCATCGCGCCCGCCTGCCGCGCCTTGAGCCGATGCAGGTTGAGACACTCGCTGATCGATCCGTCCAGCAGAGCTTCCTGCTCGTGCGCCACATGTCGCGATGCCTGTCCGAGCGGACCGGTCGCCGTGACCTGAAATCCGGAAGCATCGCGAGTCAGCGAAAGCGCTACCACCCATGTCGATTCGCTTCCCATGTCGAATCGATCCTCAGCAGGCTGCGAGCCTGGTGCCGCATCCCGTGCAGAACGCGGCGGTTCCTGTGACTGCGGCACCGCAGTGCGTGCAGAACCGCTTCGGTCGAGGTGCCGGCAATCCCGCGCGCGGGTCCTTGAGGATGCGGTCATACGCCTGCGAATCGATCCAGGTCAGAAACTGATTCGCGCGCAGCACGGTCCATGGGTGCGTCTGTCCCATGCCGCTCAGAATCTTGGCAATCCAGTCGAGCTTGTCGCTGTCGTACGCTTCGAAGTCGCGGGCCTGCGCAAGGAAGTCTTCGGTATTGACCTGGTCTGAGAATTTCATCGGCAGTCCGGCGAGCCGGATCATCGCACCGATGGCCGCATTGACGTCCTGGCAGGCGAGCAGGCCCGCGCGATCGGCCGTCAGCTCCGACATTCGTTGCCAGCGCACGAGCGCGACCTGCAGGCCGATCGACAACAGGCCACCCAGGCCGAGCGTTGCCGTTTCGATCACCTGTGCGATCACCGGCAACAGCATGGCGATCTGGTAGTAGAGAACGTGGCCGCTCTTGATGTGGCCGAGTTCGTGACCGATCACGAAGCGCAACTGGTCTTCGCTCATCTGATCGATCAGACCGGAATTGATCACGATGATGGGATGGTCGACGCCGGCAGTGAACGCATTGAGATCGCCGGGCTGGATGTAGAGTGCAGGCCGCTGAGGGATGTCGAGCACCTCGCAGCTCTCGTCGACCAGGCGATAGAGATCAGGAAAGCTGTCGGGCGTTGCACGCAGATAGCTGCCCATGAGCTGCACACGCAGCAGCCTCTCCAGTCCGTACTCGTTGCATTTGCGGACGAGCGTGTCGAGACCCGACATCTTCTGCAGCGCATCGAGCGTGCTCTTGTCGGATGGATGCTCGTAAGTCTGCGGCATCAGGCCCGTGAGCTTCTGCGGCATCATCGGCGCGCCCCGCTACCAGCGTTTCGTCGTGCCTTTCGCGACTCCGTAGGCATCGATCATCGACCAGATCGCGAGGCCCAGCCATGCGACCCCCGCGGTGAGCGGCCCGAGAATGATCGCACCGCCGAGCATGGCGAGACCCTTCTTCCAGTCGCCGTTATAGAACTGCCCCAGACCGACGATCAGCAACGACAGCACCAGTGCAAGTCCTGGGCTCTTCTGCGTGGTGGCCGACGGTGCGACCGATGTAGCCGTGGGTGGCGCCGGGGTCGGCGCGGCCGCTCCGCGCACGGTCTGCGCCGGTTGTGGCGCGGCTTCGACGGCGATTGCGCCGCCGCAGCTGTGACAGAAGCGCGCTGAATCGTTGTTGCTGGTGCCGCAGGCAGGACAGAACATGGCCAGTGTTCTCCGGTGGTACTCATGCGGAAGGGCGTTGCGGCAGTTGCATGAGCTGTCGCGAAGATGATGCTGATTGTTGTGCCGCACGAGCGTCAATCCGCCCAAAGGGCAGCTTTGGCGACCCGCACCTGCGACGTTCAGCGATCGACTGCTTGTGAGACACGAATGAATCCCACTATCGTTGCGGGATGCGTGGCATCAGCATCAAGGCGATCGTTCTTGCGACCCTGGCGGTCTTCGGCATCGACTTCATCAGTGGCCTGCTGCTGGCGGCGATTTTTTTCGATCAACCGTTGCTGTCGCTGCCGGAAGAAGAGGTTCGCCTGGCGATTGAGGCGCTGAACCGGAACGGCAACTACCTGGCCGCGGCGCTGCTGCTGGGCACCGCATCGACAGCGGTCGGCGGCTACCTCACTGCGCGCATCGCCAGTCAGCTTCCCTATTTCAATGCTCTGGCCTTTGGCACCATGGCGCTGCTGATCGGCATTCCCATGACGCAGGGCCTGCCCGCGTGGTTTCGCGTGCTCGGACTGGCACTCACCATTCCAGCCGCGCTGCTCGGCGCACACATGAGCAGGCCGCGAGAGCGATAGGCGCGGCCGGTCTTTCGATGCACTCCCTCCTCATCGTTGCTGCGCACAGATCCGTGGTCCTGTCCGATCTCAAGGACAAGCGTGCCGCGCTGCTGTCGTCGTGCCGTCAATGGAATCTGAAGGGCTCGATCGTGCTCAGTCCGCAGGGCATCAGCGTATCGATTGCCGGTGACGCCGATGCAGTGGAACGCCTGGTCGACGGACTCAGGCACTGGCCCGGCCTCGAAGATCTGCAGGCGACAGTCACGGGCACCGACCACCAGCCGTTCGCGCGCATGAGCGTACGCATCAGGAGGGAAATCGTCGCCGCCGTTGTGGCGGATGCGCACTGGACTCAGTGCCCGAACTGCCGTCGTGCGCTCACCGCGGAGGACCTGCGACACGAACACTACGCGCCGAATGCAGGCTGTCCTTACTGTCGCGAGATCGGCGCCGACGAGATGGCGGCACGCATTGCGCTTCGCCACGAACAGATCGACCGCCTGATCCATCCGCTGCCGGGCAGCGCACCGCAGGATCACTTCCGACCGGTCACGATTCCGGCTGCCTGCGACGGCCTGACGTTGCGTGAAGCGTTGTGCAGGATCGTCCCGCATATTCCCGCCAAATTCTGGCAGGAACGCTGCGACAAGGGGCTCCTGCTGGATTCCGCCGGTCGCGCATCGTCCGCCGCTGCCATCGTGCGGGCGGGCGAGCGGTATCTGCACCGGTTCCCTGGCGTCGTCGAGCCCGACGTCGACATGCGGATACAGCTGCTGCACGAGGACGAGGCGTTGCTGGTGCTGAACAAGCCGGCGCCGCTGCCAATGCATGCCGGTGGCCGGTTCAATCGCAATACGCTCAAGCATGTGCTCGATGCGGTCTATCACCCACAGTCACCGCGCCCGGCACACCGACTCGATGCCAACACCACGGGCGTGCTCGTTGTCAGTCGTACCCGCGACTTTGCAGGGAAGATCCAGTCACAGTTCGCGCGGGGCGAAGTGGCGAAGACCTACGCCGTGCGGGTTCATGGGCATCCGCCATCCGATGAATTCGTCTGCGCGGCCCCGATCAGTGCCGATGCCGGCCACGCGGGCTCGCGAATGATCGACGAGGCCACCGGACTGCCGGCCCGCACCGAGTTCAGCGTGTTGCGACGACTCGCCGACGGCACCAGCCTGGTCGAAGCGCGTCCGTTGACGGGCCGCACCAACCAGATCCGCGTGCACCTCTGGCACCTGGGATATCCGGTCTGCGGCGATCCTGTCTATCTGCGAGGAGATGAACTGGGCGACAGCCAGACGCTGCCGATCGACGCACCGCCGCTGTGTCTGCACGCCTGGCGCATCCGTTTCCGGCATCCGCTGCTGCGGAAGATGTGTGAGTTCACGGCACCACCGCCGGCGTGGTGTGGGGCCGGCTTCAGCCTACTGGCACTGCATTAAGAGTTTTCTGCGTGCGATGGGCTTGTCCGCCCCCTCCTCCG
>CAZBKC010000076.1:0-5935 GCA_964492345.1 uncultured Steroidobacter sp.
CGCATTGCAGCCGCAAGGGCTACCTGCTGTGGTTCGTGCCGCGCGACAAGCTGACCATCAAGACCCCGACGGACACGCTGACGACGTACACATTCAACAAGCACGTCATCCAGCATCATTTCTGCAGCCACTGCGGCTGCGCGCCGTTCGGTGAGGGCAAGGATCCGAAGGGGAATGCGATGGCGGCCATCAACGTCCGCTGCCTGCAGGACGTGGATCGCGCGGCGCTGAAGATCATTCAGGTCGACGGCAGGAGTTTCTGAGAATCGAGAGCCGCGAAAGACCGCATAAAAGAAAGGATGATTTCTTTCCTGTGGGGCCGGCTTCAGCCGGCCTGAAGAGGTCAGACTGAAGCCCGACCCACAACAAGAAGATCAGAAACTGTTTTCTTTTATGCGGTCTTTTGCGGCTCTTCCTCCCGCAGTTCATGGCTGCGACGCGCGAATTCATGATTGAGTAGCGCGCGCAGGCGCACCGCCTTGAGTGGCTTGTGCATGATCGTGAGGCCCGCTGCGCTCACCTTGCGCAGCTGCTCGGTAGCTGTGTCGCCGGAGACCAGCACCGCCGGCAACGATTCGCCCAGCCGTGCGCGCAGTGCGGCAATGACTTCGATGCCCGTGTCTTCGCCGCGCAGGCGCAGATCGGCAATGATGAAATCCGGAATGTCGGCACCTAGGCCGGCGAGTGCTTCGGCTGCGTCCATGGCCGTGACGCAACGGCAGCCCCAGCTCTCCAGCAGGCTTTGCATCCCCAATCGCACCGAGGCTTCATCGTCGACGACGACGATGAGCTTGCCGCGCAGCAGATTCGGCACCTTCTGTTCGGCTGTTACAGAAGCCACCGGGGCACGCTGTGCATCTGCGAGCGGTACTTCGATCGAAAAGCGCGAGCCGCGTCCGACCTGCGACGCGAGTTGCAGCGGGTGGTCGAGCAGCGTGGCGATACGCCGTACCGTGGCGAGCCCCAATCCCAGGCCGCGCGTGCGATCGCGTTCGGGATTGTTGAGCTGGTAGAACTCTTCGAAGATGCGCTCGTGCTGATCGGCGGGAATGCCCAGTCCCGTATCCCAGACTTCGATGAGCACTTTGCTGCCGCGCTTGCGGCAGCAGACGAGCACGCCGCCGTCGTTGGTGTACCGGATCGCATTCGACACGAAGTTCGACAGCATGCGGAACAGCAGCGTCGAGTCGGTCGAAAGCAGCACCTTCGAGCCGCGCACGCGCAACCGCAGTCCCTTCTCCTGCGCCGGTACCGAGAATGTGCCGCGCAGCCGGTCGAGTACCTGATTGGCTGGCACGGCCTCGCGCTTGACCTGAACCTGTCCGGCGTCGAGACGGGAGATATCGAGAAGGTTGTCGAACAACTGCTCCAGCGATTCGGTGCACAGCAGGATCTGGTCGACCAGCTTGATGCCGGCGCGACCCTCGGAACCGTTGCGCAACGCCGTTGCGAACAGGCCGAGTGAATGCAGCGGCTGGCGCAGATCGTGATTGGCTGCAGCGAAGAAGCGCGACTTCGAACGGCTCGCTTCCTCCGCGCGTACGCGCGCCTCCTCGGCCAGCGCGTTCTGACGCTTGAGTTCGTCGACGAGCTGTTCGTTTTCCACACGCAGCCGGATCTGCGCCGCGACCGCGCGGGCCTGTCGCTCGACGAACAGCAGCACGTAGCCAAGCACGGCGATCCACAGGACGCCGAGCGCGGCATTGCGGTAGCCGCCTTCGAAGACATAGCGCACGGCGAGCAGGCCGAACAAAGGCACAGCGAAGGAGTGCAGCGCCGACGGAAAGAAGGCATGCGTCATGATGGTGATGGTCGCGCGGCTTGCGAGGCACGCGGAGATGAGCGCCAGCGTCAGCGACTGGTTCGGGCCGACGAGTATGAAGGGGGCCGAACCCCAGACGAGACCGGCGAGGAAGGCGACATTGGCCAGCCGCATCCCCCACAGGCGCGGCTCCGACTGCGCATTGGCAGCGCGTCTGTACGCAAACGTCAGCCACTGCACGCCGGCCTGGACCACCAGGACGCCCGCGCACCAGAGGAAGATGGACACTCCGGAAGCATCGGGCCACGCGATGATGACCACGAGCGCTGCCATGAGCGCGGCGGAGCCCGAGACCGCCGCGGTGTTTCCATACAGCATCGCGACGCGTTGCTGTTCAACGCGTCGCAGCAGTGCGGCGTCCATGTCGGTGACGAGAGGTGGTCAGCGCGTGGCAGCGTAGGCCGTCGAAGGCAGGTAGCCACGGCGCTGTGCCGCGAGCACGGCCTGCGTGCGATTGCGTACGTTGAGCGCTTCGAACACGGCGCTGACGTGCGCCTTCACCGTCCGCTCGGCGACGTCGAGCGCGCGTGCGATTTCCTTGTTGCTGCAGCCGCGGCCCAGCATGGAAATGACTTCGAGCTGACGCAATGTGAGCGCGCTGTTGTCAGCGGCGGTGGTTGTCGGATCCATGGCAGGCATGAAGATTTCGCCGTCCAGCACCTGCTTGATGGCTGCGATCATCTCGTCGGCCGTGAAGGACTTCGGGATGAAGCCGGAGGCGCCGGCGGCCACCGCGCGCGAGGCAATCCCCTCCTGTTCGTCGCCGGAGATGATGATGCAGGCAGTCGTCGGGAATTTCGTACCGATGACCTTCAGCGCATCGACGCCGTCCTCGCCACGCAGATGCAGGTCGAGGAGCACGAGCCCGATCTCGGGATCGTGCTGCAGGGTCTGCAGTCCTTCCTGGACCGACGAGACGCTGATGATTCCGGCATCCAGGGCCCCCTGTTCGAGAACGGCATGAAAGCCGGCCCGGAACAGCGGGTGGTCGTCCACGATCAGGATTTTCATGACGGTGTGCCCCAACGGTTCAAGCGACTGTTCCTGCCAGACTGACTTGCAGAGCGCTTCCGTTGCCTGCAGGTTGGGGTTGTAGCCCCCATCGATACTTCCGGTCCATCGTACGTCCGGGCACCGCGCGCCGGCAAATGACGGCTTTGTGCGACGCAGGAACGGGTCGGTTTATACGGTCAGCGCTGCCCATAGTGCCAATTGTTGACCGACCGGTCGAAGAGGACGATCTGCACCAGAGTGATCCCCCGTGAGAGTTGCGCCGGCCGTTCGGAAGACGGGCCGGCGTTTTTTTTGAAGCGTTCAAAGCGCTTCTACGGCCGCGGCCTGGACCTCTCTCGCTGACTTTGCACGAATTTCGCGCCCTCCCCGGGCTTTCCCCACGACGCATACAGATCTTCGATCCAGGTGCGCGTTCGACGCGTGATGGAATCATCCTCGTCGCGCGTCTGCAGTGCATCGATATAGGCCCGCTGGAGCAGCGGCTCGGCTTCCGCGTAACGCCCCTGTCGAGCCAGCGACCGCCCGAGCCCTCCCTCGATGGTAATGATCGACGACGCATCGATACCGGCAGTGGCCTCGAACGTGCGAAGACATGCCCGGATCTCCGCTTCGCCTTCCTGCGGTTGGCCGCATTCGCTCAATGCGCGCCCCAGTCCGAATCGGGCAGACCCGATGAACAGGTGTTCCTCCGGAAGTGACTTGCGGAAGATCTGCAATGCGGCTTGCTGTTCCTGCATCGACGCCTGACAGTCGCCGCGTTCGAGCAGCGTCACACCCAGCAATGTGTGGGTGTATCCCACGATCTGATGATCCTGTCCGCGCACCTTGATGTTGAGTCGCAGGGCTTCGCGCAGGATCGCCTCCGATTGATCGAGTTGTCCGCTCTGCTGCAGGAACCGGCCATAGTTGCCCATGGCCATCAGCGTGAACGGATGCTCTTCGCCGAACAGCTTTCCATAGAGTTCGAGGGAGCGGCGGAACAACGGATCGGCTTCCGTCAATCGTCCCTGGCGAGCCAGCGAATCGGCCAGGTTCTGGATCACATGTGCCGTCTCGGGATGATCGGTTCCAAGCGTGTTGACGCTGAGGTCGATCGCCCGGCCGAAAGATGCGATAGCTTCATCCTGACGACCGAGATATGCGAGCAACCGCCCGCGATCGGTCAGCGATTCGACCAGCAGCACGTCCCCGCGACCTTTGGTCCCCTCGAGTATTCCAAGCGCCTCGCGGTAGATGGCATCCGATTCCTCGAATCTCTCCTGCACGCGACGCAGATTCGCGAGGTCGTTGAGCGCGGATCCGATTCGCACCTTGTCGTCCTTCGCAAGACGGCGATTGATCGCCAGTGCCTCTTCAAGGAAGTGTTCCGCACGCTGCGCGTCGCCCTTGATAGTCAGAACCCGCCCGAGCATCTGCATGGAGTCTGCTGTTTCCAGGTGGCCGTCGCCGAACAGCGCCCGGCGCTGTTGCAGCGAATCCTCGAGCAGTTTGACGGCCTCGTCGTAGAACCCCAGCGAGCCGTACACCGAACCCATGGTCGCCAGCAGGCTGGCGCGCACGTCCGGTTGTGTCTGCAACCCGCTTTGCATGCGGCGCGAACCGACATCGAGCACTTCCCGTACCGTGATTTCGTTGCCGCGGCTGCGGCCCGGGTCGGCCTGTTCGAAGAGTTCGACCAGAAAGCCGGAAATCTGCTCGGCCCGGATGCGCTCATGGGTAATGCGCCGGTTCTGTTCCATCGTCAGCGCCGTGAAGGCCAGCAAGGCAAGCACGGTCGCCACCGATCCACCGACCGCGTAGGGATAGCGGCCGATGAACTTGCGGGCACGATAGGACCAGGTGTCGCGCCGTGCCGTGATCGGTTTGCCGGCGAGGTATCTGCGGATGTCTTCCGCGAACTGCTCTACGGATGCGTAACGTCGCTCCGGTTCCTTGCGCAGAGCCATCTGGACGATGTTGTCGAGATCACCTGTCAGTTCCCTCCGCAGTTTCGCCGGCGTCGCGCTGAGGCTGTCACAGAGCATCGCGAGGTCGCCCTCCGACAGGTGCGCATGGTGATCGAGTCCGTACACGAGCGGCCGCGGTGTTTCTTCGCGGATCAGACGTTCCAGCTCGCCCAGACTGGCGCCTTGTGCGGCGAGTGGCTTGCGCAGCGTGAGCAGCTCGTACAGCAGCACACCGAGCACATACGTATCGCTTGCCGTGGAGATCGGATCGCCGCGCAACTGTTCGGGGCTTGCATGAAGGGGCGTCATCAACCGCACATCGGCCTGGGTGACTGCAATGGTGTGCTGAAACTGACGCACGTCGAGCAGCTTGGCGATGCCGAAGTCGAGGAGTTTCGGCGCGCCATCCTGCGTGACAAGAATATTCGAGGGCTTCAGATCGCGGTGGACGATCAGATTCTGATGAGCGTAATGAACGGACGAACAGACAGTGAGAAACAGTTCCAGCCGTTGCCTGACGGTGAATTTGCGCGCGTTGCAGTAGGCGTCGATCGGCTGGCCGTCGATGTATTCCATGACGATGTAGGGCGTGCCATCCGCAGTCGCGCCTCCGTCCAGCAGTTTGGCGATGTTCGGATGATCCAGAGTCGCCAGGATCTGGCGCTCCATCTTCAGGCGGCTCTGCAATTCGGCCGATACGACGCCCGATTTCAGCAGCTTGATGGCGACGCGCTGACTGAAGGACCTGTCTGCCCGTTCCGCAAGAACGACCACACCCATGCCGCCGGCGCCGATGACATCGAGTACGCGGTAGCGCCCGATCAGCGTGCCGATCAACGGTCCCGGCAGATCTTCGGGCGCATTGGCGGCGGCGTTGAAGCTGCGATCCCACCACTGCCGCCCTTCGGGTTCGACATCAAGCCGGGTCAGCACTTCTCTGAGCAGCGCGTCGTCGCCTGCGCAGGCGTCGTGCACGAAGGCAAGGCGGTTCTGCTGCGGCAGCATCCTTGCTGCATGCAGGATCCTGTCGGTGACCGCTGGATTCGTGACAGCTCCAGTCATGTGCCGGATTATGCGCGCCGCGGGTCGGCCGAAGCGACGCATGCACTAAGGGCGGATTGTGCGCAGGCGCTGCCGAGGGCTACATGGCCCC
>CAZBKC010000076.1:5945-10735 GCA_964492345.1 uncultured Steroidobacter sp.
CTTTCGCCAGGAGAATGTCATGAAAGAGGAACGCAGCACTGCAAAGGGTGGTGGTCATTCGGGTAACTCCGGTCCGCCAACCAGTCCGGTCCTGAACAGCGGACCGCCCACGAGCCCTGTACTCGAGTCCGGACCACCCACCAGCCCTGTGCTCAACGCTTCGTCCAAGAGTGTGGCATCGACGAAGTCGCACGACGCAACGAGCGCATCGCCGGAAAAGTGACTCAGGTCCGGGCGGGTTGTCGGACGGGCGCGTGCCGCAGCTGTCTATGACATGCCTTGATCCTGCTGGTTGTCTGTCTCGTCCAACTCCAGCCACATCGCATTCAATATCGCGAACGTGCAGGCGAGCCCGAGGCCGAGGCCCAGTCCCAGGTGTTGCGCCAGCGCGGGTCGGCGAGCTTGTTGCGGAAGGTGAAGCCGACCGGTCGCAGGATCAGTGCGGCGAGCACGAGGAACATCGCGATATAGAAGCCGGAGAACGAAGTCGCGTAGAGCGGCGGCCAGGCGGCGAAGATCGCGCCGCCGCCGCGGATCAGCCAGACCTGGTTGCCTTCCCACACCGGTTCGATGGTTCGAGGAAGGCGCGCCGTTCCTCGTCGGTCCTGCCGATGAAACGAAACAGCATGCCGACGCCCAGATCGAAGCCGTCGGTAATGACGAAGCCGACCAGCAGCACACCGAGCAGCGCCCACCAGATCAATCGCAACATTTCGTAGTCGAACATGATTGCCTCGAAGTGGGATTGATTGCCCTCGAAGTGGGATGGCGGATAGCGGATGGCGGATAGTTCAGAATCGGAGCCGCAAACTTGCTCTGCCTATCCGCCATCCGCCATCCCACTTCTGTCTCAATGCGCTCCTTCCTCGCCGGACCAGCGTTCCGGGCCCTGGCGGATCACGCGCAGCATCAGGAACACATCCACGATGGCGAGCGTGCTGTAGAACACGACGAAGCCGATCAGGCTGAACCACACCTGGCCCGCCGACACCGACGAAACACCGAGCGACGTGGGCAGCATGCCTTCGATCACCCAAGGCTGGCGGCCGTATTCGGCGACGATCCAGCCGAGTTCGCCGGCCACCCATGGCAGCGGCAGGCTGTAGAGCGCGAGCCGCAGCATGCCGCGGTGATTCTCGATGCGTCGCCGCGCCGTGACGATGAAGGCCATGCCGAACAGTGCAATGAAGAAGATGCCGAGTCCCACCATGATGCGGAACGACCAGAACAGCACCGGCACGTTCGCACGGTCGACCAGGCGGCGAGTTCGACGTGTTCATCGGATGCCTGCCGCGGATCGGCGACGTAGTGCTTGAGCAGCAGCGCATAGCCGAGTTCATGCTGGTAGCGGCTGAAGTTGCGCAGCGCTTCGGTGTCGCGGCCGTCGGCGCGCAGTCGTTCGAGCGCGTCATAGGCGATCAGGCCGTTGCGGATGCGGCCCTCGGCATCGGTCACGAGGTTCACGATGCCCGGCACTTCCTGGTCGATCGAACGCGTCGCAATCAGGCCCAGCACCCAGGGAATCTTGAGCTCCGCATGCGTCTTGCGTTCCTCCACGTCGGGAATGCCGAAAATCGTGAACCCCGCGGGCGGCTTCTCGGTGTGCCACATCGCTTCGATGGCGGCGATCTTCATCTTCTGGTGTTCGCTCGCGGTGTAGCCGCTTTCATCGCCGAGCACGACGACCGACAGCGCCGAGGCGAGACCGAAGCTCGCCGCCACCGCGAAGGAGCGTCGCGCGAACGCACGATTGCGTTTGTGCAGCAGGTAGAAGGCGCTGATGGCGAGCACGAACATGACGCCGGTGACATAGCCGGCGCTGACGGTGTGCACGAACTTGGCCTGCGCCACCGGATTGAAGATCACCTCGCTGAACGAAGTGATCTCCATGCGCATGGTTTCGAAGTTGAATCGCGAGCCGACGGGGTTCTGCATCCAGCCGTTGGCGATCAGGATCCACAACACGGAGAAGTTGGAGCCGATCGCGACCAGCCAGGTCACGACCATGTGCTGCAGTTTCGACAGTCGCTGCCAGCCGAAGAAGAACAGGCCGACGAACGTCGACTCCAGGAAGAACGCCATCAGCCCTTCGATGGCAAGCGGCGCACCGAAGATGTCGCCGACGTAGTGCGAGTAGTACGCCCAGTTGGTGCCGAACTGGAATTCCATCGTGATGCCGGTCGCGACGCCCATCGCGAAGTTGATGCCGAACAGCACGCCCCAGAACTTCGTCATCTGGCGCCAGATCTCGCGGCCCGTCATGACATAGACGCTTTCCATGATGGCCATCAGGACCGACAGGCCCATCGTCAGCGGTACGAACAGGAAGTGATACAGCGCGGTCAGTGCGAACTGCAGTCGCGAAAGAATGACGACGTCAGCGTCGATCATGATCTGCCTCTGGCGGCGAGGAGGGATCGAGCAGGTGGGCTTTCGACGCGTGCCGGCGTGATCTCGGGCCGCTCGTCGAAGAACAGGAAGCGCAGCGCGATCAGCGCCAGTAATTTGAACGTGAGGATGGCGATGATGTCGCGGCGCAGGCTGAAACTGCGTCGGGTCTGCGAGATGGGATGAGACGCATCAGACATGCAGATCGCCCCGATGAGTCACGGCGATTGTCAGGGTCTGCTGCGGTGCGATCAATTGCGGGAAGTATGCGCGTCGGGCACAAGTGACGAAGGTGACGAGGTGACGAAGTGACGAGGGTAAGACGTCACTTCGTCACTTCATGTGAACCCAGCCACCGCGCCGGCAACGACACTGCAGCGATCATCGACACGAGCAGCGAGGCGGCGTAGGGAATCGACTGGATCATCAGCACCGCCACCCAGATCGCGACGTCCGGTCCACGCAGTTCCGCCGGCAGGCCCACGGTGCGGCCGCCGATCGTGACCTGGTGGGTCAGGAACCAGACTGCCGTCATGAGCAGCAGCAGAAACAGCGTTTCCTGCGCTGCGCCCGCGAACGTGCGGGCGAGTGCATGCGGCCGGGTGCCTTTCGGCGTCCGGAAGAACGGTTCGCTGCTCGTGAACATGCCTTTGACGACGGCCAGACCGATGGTGTGCGACAGCGCGAGGCCGGCGAGCGCGGCGGCGATGGTCTGGCGGATGTTGGCGCCGACCCGCGATACGTACAGATGCGCGAGCTTCACCAGCTTGAAGGTGAACAGCGCGAGCGGCAGCACCGAGAACATCACCAGCGGCGGATCGATGCGATGCGGCGCCCAGATCATCGCGATGGACCAGCCGATGGCCGCGACGTTGACGATCAGATTCAGTCCGTCGGTCAGCCACGGCATCCAGCCGGTCAGGAAGTGATAGCGTTGGCCGGCGGTAAGCAGAGGGGAAATGGGGACAGTCCCCATTTTCCGAGGAACGGCAAATAGGGACAGTCCCCACAGCGCGATCGCATGACGGCGCAGGATCTGCATCGCCCCATAGGCCCAGCGGAAGCGCTGCTTCTTGTAGTCGACAAACGTATCGGGCATCAGGCCGCGACCGTAGCTGCGCGGCAGGTAGTGTGCCTGGTAGCCGTGTTCGAAGAGCCGCAGGCCGAGTTCGGCATCCTCGGTGATGCACCACTGCGCCCAGCCGCCCACCTCGTCGAGCGCGGCGCGCTGCACCAGCGTCATGGTGCCGTGCTGGATGATGGCGTTGCGTTCGTTGCGCGTGATCATGCCGATGTGGAAGAAGCCGCGGTACTCGGCGTAGCACATCGCCTTGAAGGCGTTGCGGTCGTGATCGCGGTAGTCCTGCGGGGCCTGCACGATCGCCACCTGCGGGTGGGCGAACGCCGGCACGAGATCCTTCAGCCACTGCGGCTCGACCCTGTAGTCGCTGTCGATGACGGCAACGACGCCGACTGCCGCGTCGGTGTGTTCCAGCGCGTAGTTGAGGGCGCCGGCCTTGAAGCCGTCAAGCGGCTTCACGTGAAAGAAGCGGAAGCGCGCGCCGAGTTCCCGGCAGCGGGCTTCGACCGGACGCCAGGTGCGTTCGTCCGGCGTGTTGTTGTCGATCACCAGCACTTCGTAGTCGGGATAGTCGAGCTGCGCGAGCGCGTTCAACGTCTCTATCACCATCGGCGCAGGTTCGTCGTACACGGGCACGTGGATGGAAACCTTCGGCCACGACGCAGGCGCCATGAGGGGCGGCGTGAGTGCGCGCCGGCGTTCGCGGACCCAGCGCGCTTCGGCCCATTCGATCGCTTCGGAGATCACCACCGCAATCACGCCGAGCATGCCGAAGATCAGCAGCGTCCCGACGACGAGGCTGACGAGCGTCAGGTACTGCTGCGAATACTGATAGATCACGAGCACGGCGCAGGTGGCGGCCGCATAGATCACCATCGCGAGAAAGCTGCGCCCGCGCGTGCCCATGCCGCTGGTATTCGTGTACACGAGCAGCAGCAGGATCGCGGCCGTGACCACCGAAATGCCCGCGAGCATCTGCCACTGCGGAATGCGCACGATCGGTTTGACGAATTCGAATTTCGGCTGGCGCTCGACGTTGTACACGCCCCAGTAGGCGCCGACCGCACCTTCGTAGCGCGCCTTCCAGGGCTGATCGAAGGCTTCCATGATGTAGTAGACGTAGCCTTTGTCGCGCGCGCGCGCGAGAAAGCGTCGCAGGAACAGGGCCTCGTTGCTCAGCGAGGCGACGGCTCCTTCACGTGTGCGTCCTTCGGAAGGCCAGCCCACTTCGCAGATGACGATGGCCTTGCCGGGGAAGGTCTTCGCCAGCAGATCGATGCGCGAATCCATGTAGTCGATCGCCGCCTCGACCGGAATGCCC
>CAZBKC010000077.1:0-377 GCA_964492345.1 uncultured Steroidobacter sp.
TCCATCTGCATCAGGAAGATGGGTCCCCGCCTTCGCGGGGACGACGGAGTAAATCAGAGATTCCCTAAAGCCTGACCTACAAGAAGAATGGGCTGCACAAATCCGCACACCCCCCTCCGACTCTTGCGCAAATCTGCGCGACCGCCTGCATTTTTCGCCTGCCTCGCAGCTCTCCTGGAAAATGCGTGGTTACAGCGCGGTCATCGATCCGCCGGTTTCGAGTCACGACTGACGCATTTTCATCACCGCATCGGTCACAAAGCGATCACACAATTTCGCGTGCAAAGCAGATAACGAGCCGGCATTTGTTGGCGTCGCTCTGTGTACCTAGATTCCCGTCGCATCGCACTGGCTCAAGACCAGTCTGGCCGACCGCT
>CAZBKC010000077.1:387-10658 GCA_964492345.1 uncultured Steroidobacter sp.
ATCGACTCTCATGCGTCCGCTTTCGACTGCCATTGCTGCTCTGCTCGGCGCCACGGCGCCTCTCATCTACGCACAGGATGCGACCACCGCTGCACGCAGCGTGGCCGGCGAAGGCGTGCTCGACACGATCGTGGTGCTCGGCACCGCGCGCCAGGATACGACGGCACTGACCAGCACCGCACCGGTGGACGTGGTCACGCCGGAACAGCTCAAGGAGACGGGCGCCGTCACGCTGAACCAGGCGCTGTCGAAGCTGCATCCCTCGTTCAACTTCCCGCAGGGCCAGAATGCGGTGAAGGGGCAGGGCGTGCGTGCGGCATCGCTGCGCGGCGTGGGCCCGGCGTACACGCTGATCCTGGTGAACGGCAAGCGGCGCAATGTATCGGCGCAGCTGTCGGGTACGGACCCGTGGCCGGCGGCGCAGGTCGTCGACCTGAACGTGATTCCAGTGAGCGCAGTCGAGCGCGTCGAAGTCCTGCGCGATGGCGCGGCGGCGCAGTACGGTTCGGACGCGATCGCGGGCGTCATCAACATCGTGCTCAAGGACAACTCCTCCGGCGGCGATGTCGTCGCCAATATCGGCGGCTACACCGATGGCGGCGGTTTCACGCGCGCCATCAATGGCTGGAGCGGACTGGCGCTCGGCGAGCGCGGCTTCGTCAATGTCAGCGCCGACTATCTCAAGAACGACAACGTCGACCGCAGCGAGGAGGACTGGCGCCAGCTCTTCCCCAACGGCGATCCGCGCAACGAGACGTTCGACAAGAAGTACGGCCAGTGGGGTCAGCAGCAGCGCGAGCACTTCAGCGCACTCGTCAATGCCGGCTATGAGCTCAGCGACGGTCTCAACGCCTACGGCTGGGCGAACTATGCGCACAAGGAAGGACTGAACCACGTCAATCCCGAGCGCGTCGTGAAGGCGATCACCAGCAATCCGACCGTCACCGACGGCACGCGCATCTCGGAAACCGCCGTGCTCGGTGTCTATCCCGACATCTATCAGCCGTATCTCACTTACACCGCCGAAGACTATGCAGCCGCTGCCGGCGTGGCTTACGAAAGCGACACGTTCGGCAAGCTCGACACGGCAGTGTCGTTCGGTCAGAACGAAACGGGGCGTCATGTCTACAACACGATCAATCCGAGCTTCGGGCCCGACAGCCCGACCGACTTCAAGCTCGGTTCCTGGCAGAGCCGCACGACGTCAGTGACCTCCGACTACACGCGCGACCTGCCGTCGGGTGCGCTCGAGTCGCTGGTGCTGTCCGCCGGCGGCCTGTTCCGTCATGAATACTGGGGAACGGAGGATCTGGGCGATCCGCGCGGTTACGAGGGTGGTCCGCTCGCAGGACTGACGGTCGCTGTGCTCTACGGTCCGGGCGGTCTCTACCAGCAGTACGCGTCGCAATTTCCCGGCGTGAACTTCGCCACCGACACGTCGCGAATCCCGTCGACCGGTTCGTCGACCGCGGGTATTCGCGCTGAAGACGCCGGCTCGATCACCCGCGATGTCTACGGTGGTTACGTCGGCTTCGATTCTGCGGTCACGGACAAATTCGACCTCGGTCTCACGGCGCGTTATGAGGACTACTCCGATTTCGGCGGGACCAGCAACTATCGTCTGACCGGACGCTATGAGTTCGTGCCGGCCTTCGCACTGCGCGGTACGGTGAGCACCGGCTTCCACGCGCCGAGCCTGGCGCAACTCGGCGATCAGTCGAGTGGCTACACCAGCAACTGGAGCAACAGCGGCACGGGCGTATTCGCCCCGGGTCGCACGCGCCGGTTCCGCACGACCGATCCGACCGCGGCGGCCTTCGGTGCCAAGCCGCTCGATCCTGAAGAATCGACCACTTACTCGCTCGGTGCCGTGATCCGCCCTGACAGCACCAGCTCGATCACCATCGATGCGTACCGTCTGAACATCAAGGATGTCATCCAGATCTCCGAGACGTTGCAGGGCCCGACGGTCACGGCAGCGTTCAACGCAGCGGGCCTCGCGGGCTACACGCAGGCTTCCTACTATCTCAATGCCTGGGACGCGGAGACCAACGGCGTCGATATCGTGGCGCGCAAGCAGTTCCAGTTCGATGGCAGCGATCTCGCGCTCACGGCAGCGGCGAGCTTCCTCGAAACCGAAGTCAGCAACGTGAATCGCGAAGTCACCGTCGGCGGCGCCCAGCTCATTGCCATCCGCAATGCGAAGGTTCGCGATGCCGAGCGCGGCACGCCGGAGAACAAGATCATTCTCAACGGCCGCTACACCATCGGTTCGTGGGCGGCGGACGCGACCGTCACCCGCTACAGCGAGTACTGGTACAACGTCGGCGACGAAGCCGGCGTCGCCGCCGCCAACGGCAATATCGACCAGGAGTTTTCGGCGGAGACGTACCTCGATCTGGGCTTCACCTACCAGAGCGACAGCGCCTGGCGCGTGGATCTGCTGGTGCAGAACGTGCTCAACGACTATCCCGACAAGTACATCAACGGCAATCGCGCCAGCGGCATCAACCCGTACTCGTTCATCGCGCCGAACGGTGCGTCGGGACGGTTCGTGCAGGGAAGTTTCACGTACAGCTTCTGATCGCAAGGCAGCCCCCACCCTGGCCCTCCCCCGGCGACCGGGGGAGGGGATCGGATGATCCTTCGGTTCTCTCTTCCCCTCCCCCGCTTGCGGGGGAGGGCAGGGAGGGGGCCGCTTCGAGATTCGAATCATGACCACACGACGAAACTTCATCGGCAGTACGCTTGCCACGGCGATGCTGCTGCCCGGCGCGGTACGTGCGATTTCTGCACTCGGCGATGTGCCCACGGCCCCGCGTGCCCTGGTCGACTGGCACAGCCACTATGTCTCGCGTGCCGAACTGAACTACCTGGCTGCACGCAAGGTGGCGCCGCGTGTGCTGACGGCAGCCGATGGTTCGACGCGCCTGGAGAATGCCACTACCGTGTCCGCCGCGGCCGGCGAGCCCAGCGAGATTGCGCCATCCGACATCGCGACGCGCCTGGCGAATCTCGATGCGAACGGGATCCAGCGGCAGTTGCTGACGCACACGGTGGCCTTCGGTTTCGATGCGACCTTGCCGGTGCAGGACCTGCGTCCGCTGTATCGCGCCTTCAACGATGAGCTGGCGGGCGTGGTCGAGAAACACAAGACCCGCTTCCTTGCCGTGGCCGCCCTGCCTTCTGCCGATCCGCAATGGGCGGCCGAAGAACTGGCCCGTGCCCATCGCGAGCTGGGATTCATCGGCGGTTCGCTGCCGCTCAATGCCTTCGCCACGCTGGAAGGTGCGCGCACGCTCGCGCCGCTGTTCGCTGCCGCGCAGAAGCACCGCAGTCATTTCTTCGTCCATCGAGGCCCCGCGAGCGCGCATGTGCCGGGCCAGCCGCAGCTCATCGTGCCCGGCGATACCGCGTATGCACGCTGGAATCTGATCAACAACACGCACCTGGCTCAAGGCGCGATTACCCTGGGCCTGACGGATTTCCTCGATCCGTATCCCGACGTCAGCGTCGAGATCATCATGCTCGGCGGCTTTCTGCCGCATCTGCTCGACACCCTCGTGCCTGCCGCGCGCAACAACGGCATCAAGGATCCGCTGGCGAAACTGCGGCGCATCTATCTCGACAGCGGTCCGTACTCCGTACGCAATTCCGAGTGGGTCGCGCTCGCCGCCCGCAAGCTGGGTGCCGACCGGATCCTGTTCGGTACGGACTACGGTGTAGGCGGTGGCAAGCGCGGCGATGTCGGTCCGGCACTGCAGACGCTGGATCAGGTGCTCACTGCCGAAGAGCGGCAACTCATCTACTTCGAGAACAGTCGCGCATTGCTGGCAACGAAAGGCATCGCGTGAGCGCGAGCTGCGCAACCATCGTCGAAAGCGAGTCTCGCTGCGGTAACAGGATGGTCACTGCGGTGCGAAATCACACACAGGGCAGTACGCCCCGGTCACATGCGAGTGACATAGCAGCGCAGCATTGCGAGATAACGCGGCGACGGTGGACGATTGAGCGCAAGCCGCTGAATCTTCGGCCTGCCGGCGACATCGAGCCGCGCCAATCCCGTCCCTGGAGAGAGTGAATGAAGTGGAGATCCTTTAACCGTGCGCTGGCGGCGGTACTCATGACCGCTACGACGGTGCCAACCTGGGCGCATCACGCCTTTGCCGCGGAGTTCGATGCCGACAAGCCCATCGACCTGCAGGGCACCGTGACCAAGATCAAATGGGTCAATCCACACAGCTGGCTGTACTTCGACGTGGCCGACAAGGACGGCAAGGTCACCAACTGGGGCGTCGAGTTCGGCGCACCGAATCAGCTCGCACGCATCGGCCTGACGAAGGCCGATGTCGCGCCGGGGACCAAGGTGCACATCAAGGGTTATCTCGCGAAGAACGGTGGACCGTTCGGCTATTCCGTGACGGTGACGTTGCCCGATGGACGCAAGTTCCAGACAGGCGGTGCACAGGATGCGCCGACGGCGAGAACGGCGGCAGTGCAGTGATGTACATGCGGCATTCGAACAATGCGGTATCCCTTCCCCAAGCGGAGGAAGGGGTGTGGATGAAGAACGCGTTCCTTCTCGCAATATTCATGATATTGCCGCTTGCCGCGAGCGCCGCGGAGAAGATCCCGCGCCTCAACGGCAAGCCCGATTTCTCCGGCATCTGGCAGACGACGAGTGCGGCGGACTACGACCTCGAGCCGCATTCGTCACGCCACGACGCGCCGCCTGGTCCGGGCGTCGTCGAAGGCAACGTCATTCCGTACCTGCCGGAGGCGCTGGAAAAGAAGAAGGAAAACTTCGCGGCACGTGACACCGAAGACCCGCGCCTGAAGTGCTGGACGCTCGGTACGCCGCGCGGCATCTACTACCCCGAGCCGTTCCAGATCCTGCAACGCGACAGCGACGTCACCATCGTGTTCCAGTTCGGCCAGAGCGTGCGCACGATCTTCACCGACGGCACGCTGCATCCCAAGGTCACCGACAACGAGTTCTATCTCGGCGATTCGCGCGGCCACTGGGAAGGAGACACCCTGGTGGTGGACGTCGTCGACTTCAACGAAGAGACCTGGCTCGATCGCGCCGGCAACTATCACAGTCCGAAGCTGCACGTGGTCGAGCGCTGGAAGTTCCTCGATGCCAACACGATCGAGTACCACGCCACGCTGGAAGATCCGCTGGTGTTCACGAAGTCCTGGAGCCTGAGCGTGATCCTGCACCGGCATCGCGAAAAGAACTTCCAGTTGATCGAGAACTACTGCTTCACGCGCGACTTCGACAAGTACTACCCGGTGCCGGCGAAGAGCGAGCAGGTCGGGCAGTGAGCAAGAAACAAAGCGTTAATTTCCAATGAACAAGATGAGGCCGAATAGTGCGTCCCTTCCTCCGCGCAGCGGGGAGGAGGCGCGCGTAAGCGCGTCGGAATCCCCCAACGAGGGGAGAAGGACAGGAAGGGGGTTGCTTGAGGAGGCAGCGGGCTCGCGCCGCTGTGCCCCCACCCCGACCCTCCCCCGCTACGCGCAGGAGGGGGTTGAAGCCCGATCCCACAGAAGAAAGGCGATGAGTCGAGGAATCGTTGCGGCCGTTCTCGGCATCGCGATGCCGCTCATCGCTCTCGCGCAGCAGGCGCCGGGCGGCAGCGGTATCCAGCGCGAGACGAAGATCGTTCCGATCGCCTCCGGCAAATGGACCGGCAAGCGGCTCGCCGACGGTCAGCCGGACGTGCAGGGCCAGTGGTCGAACACGATCGCCAATCACAACAACTGGACCGATCCGCAGGGCGGCGTGCCGGGCGATCCCAATCCACGGGCGATTCCGAAAACCCAGCGCAGCGAGCGGGCACCGAGCCGCGTGAGCGATCCGGCGGACGGCCAGGTGCCGTTTCAGCCGTGGGCGCGTGAGCAGCAGCAGGAGTTCCTGAAGTATTTCCACGATCCCATCAAGCCTGAATACATCGAGCCGCTGGCGCGCTGCGCCCCTGCCGGCGTGCCGAAGTCGTTCACCTGGCACGGTTTCGAGATCCGCCAGTATCCGGACTACGTGCTGATCCTGTTCAACTCGGGCTGGCGCATCATCCATCTCGACGGCAAGCCGCACCTGCCAGAGAACATCAAGCTGTGGAATGCGGATTCGCGCGGTCGCTGGGAAGGCAACACGCTGATCGTGGATGTCACGAACAACAACGCCAAGGCGCGGCTCGCGCGCACCGGCGAGTTCTTCAGCGACAACGTACACATCGAAGAGCGCTACATCTTCGACAACGGCGGCCAGCGCTTCAATTACGTCGCCACGATTACTGATCCCACCGTATTTACACGCCCGTGGACGGCGACCATTCCCGTGCGGCGCTACACGGAGAAGGACCAGATCGACGGCTGGCACTACGAAGTCGCGGAAGCGAACACACCCGACGGCAGCCTGAAGCACGAGCGCTACGAGCGCATGTGCATCGAGAACAACGGTCCGTTCGGCCAGGTGGCGGTGACGCCCGCGAGGAAGTGAGGTAGTCATGTCGCTCATCGCCTTTGCCGAACATATCGAACAGTGGCCGCTCGCGGCCTACATTGCCGAGTCGCGCTACGCCTTTCCGCTGATCGAGGGCGCGCACCTGATCGGCCTGTCCATCGCCGTGGGCCTGTTGTTCATCACCGACCTGCGGCTGGCCGGGGTGGTGCTGAAGCGCCTGCCCGCCGTGCAGGTGTTGCATCAGTTGCGCCCCTGGGTGCTCGGCGGATTCGTTGCCATCTTCGTCACCGGCGGACTGCTGTTCCTCGCCAGCGCGTCGTCGCTGGTGACCAGCGCGATCTTTGCCTGGAAGCTGCTGTTCATCGTGCTCGCCGGCATCAACGCGGCGTATTTCGAGTTCGTCATCGCCAGGAAGACGGAGATCCGCGGCGGCCAGGCCGTGCTGCCCGACGCCGCGAAGTTCGCGGCCGTCGCATCGCTCTGCCTGTGGACGGTCGTGATCGTCTGCGGGCGTCTCATTCCCTACCTTTCCTGACGACCACGCAACCATGTCGACTGCAGAAATTCTCACTGCCATTCAGGACAGCCCGGTCGCGCATGCGATCAGCAAGTCCAACCACCTGGTCGCAGCCGGCCTGCAGGTGGTGCACGTGCTGGGTTTCATTGCGCTGCTGGCCGCACTCGTGCTGATCAGCCTGCGCCTGCTCGACCTCGTGTTCCGCGACCGGCCGATACAGGAAGTGACGCGCGATGCGAACCGCTTCCTCCATATCGGCCTGGCGTTGACGGTGCTGAGCGGCACGCTCATGTTCGTCGCGACACCGAAGCTGTACTTCTACAAGTTTGCGTTCGAACTGAAGATGCTGCTGTTCGTCGGCGCCATCGTGCTGCAGTTCGCGCTGTTCCGGCGTGTCGCGGCGAGCGAATCGCCCAATCCGATACTGGCGCGTACCACCGTGGGTGTATCCCTCGCAGTGTGGTTCGGTATCGGGCTGGCGGGCCGCATGATCGGGTTCACCTGAGAGAAACCTGCAAGCGCGAGAGTCTCTGTTTGTAGGGGCAGGCTTCAGCCTGCCCATTTCGGAAGTCAGCGAAAACCAGGTACATCCGAATGAAGCATCTGACACTTGCTGTGGCCACTCTGGCCGCCTCGATACTCACTGCAACCACCACGCCCGCTCAGGATCAGGCGCCCGCCGCCGCGGCACCCAAGGCGCCGGCCTTCAAGGTGCGCGTACTCGAGTGCGCCGAAGTCGACGCGCTGTTGGCGCATCCCGAGAAGCTGCTGGTAATCACGCGGATTGCACCGCCGGCACCGAAAGCCGCAAGCACCGTTCCCGCACCCAAGTCGGCAACCTGAGACAGCATGAAGTACCGATGCATCGGCACCGCGGTCGCACTCACGCTCGACGGGACGGTGGAACATCGCCCGCAGACCGATGCCGAGTGGCTCGAACTGCGACACGCGGCGATCCGGCTCGCTGAATCCGCAAATCTGAAGTACTGGTACCCCAACGCGCCTCTGCCGCCGGAACTGGCGGCGCAACGCTGAGGCGAGCGAGCGATGCGAATCGGCCACGGGAATCTCACGCGAAGGGTGGCAGGAGCAGCAGGGCTGCTGCTGTGCTGTTCTGTCGTTCCCGCGTTCGGTGCAGGTTCGCAGATCGTGCGGAGCGATCACGTATCGGTGCAGCTCATCGCGGCCGAGCAGGTCGCCCGGCCCGGCGCCAGTACGCTGCTCGGCTTGAGGATCGTGCACGATCCTGAATGGCACACCTACTGGCTGAATCCCGGCGATTCGGGACTGCCGACCCGGTTGCAGTGGACATTGCCGGAGCGCGCCACCGCCGGCGATATCGAATGGCCTGCGCCGCACCGGATCCAGGTCGGCGACCTGGTGAACTTCGGCTACGACGGCGAATTGCTGCTGCCCGTACACGTCGCATTGCCGGACGATCTGCCCGCCGGCCTCGCCGTGCCGTTGACCGTCAAGGCTTCGTGGCTCGTGTGTCGCGAGGAGTGCATTCCGGGCAATGCGACCCTGACCCTGCAACTACCGACGGGGACGCAGGCCGTGCCCGATCCGGCATGGACCGATCTTTTCCACGCCGGTGCGGCGCATGCGATAACGCCGGTCTCGTGGCAGGCGCACTGGAGCGACGCTGGCGATGTCATCGATGTCGTCATCGACGATCGGGGTGCGCTCGCCGATCCCGGTACGGTCGAGATCTTTCCCACAACCCCCACGCTGATCTCTCACGCCCGCGGCGAGGTCGTGCGACTGGAGGACGGGCGCCTGCGCGTGCGCACCGCCAGGAGCGACAGCTTCGAGGCGCCCGGTGCAGAGACGGGCTTTCTGCTGACCGCGGGCAGCGATGCTTCGCGCAAGGTTTTCGAAATCGCCGTGCAGCCGCTGCAGCCGGGCGGTTCGACTTCGACGGCGTCCCTTGCGGCCACGAGCGCGGCGGATCAGCCCGGCATTGCGCTGGCGCTGCTGTTCGCACTGCTCGGCGGACTGCTGCTGAATCTCATGCCCTGCGTGCTGCCGGTGCTGTCGCTGAAGGCGCTCGCACTCGCCGAACATTCGCGCGATCGGGTTCGTGCCCGACAGCATGGGCTGTTGTATCTCGCCGGAACGCTCTGCTGTTTCGGCGCCCTCGCGGCGGTGTTGCTGGCCCTGCGTTCCGCGGGCGAGTTCCTCGGCTGGGGTTTCCAGCTGCAATCGCCGATCGTCGTCGCTGCGCTGGCCGTGCTGATGACCGTGATGGGTCTGTCGTTGTCCGGCATGTTCGAACTCGGCAGCCGCTGGATGGGTGTGGGCCAGCAGCTCACGGAAGGTACCGGCGCACGCAGCGCATTCTTCAGCGGCGCGCTGGCGGCCGTGGTGGCCAGTCCCTGCACGGCGCCGTTCATGGGACCGGCACTGGGGTTCGCACTCACGCAATCGGCCGCGGTGGCGTTGGGCGTATTCGCGGCGCTCGCCGTGGGACTCGCATTGCCGGTCGTGGCGTTGTCGTTCCTGCCGCTGCTGGGTCGATGGCTGCCGCGCCCGGGTCCGTGGATGCAGCGCTTCAAGCAGATTCTGGCGTATCCGCTGTACGCGACCGCGATCTGGCTGGTGTGGGTTCTCGGGCGCCAGGGCGGCGCGGATGCGATGGCGCTGGCGCTGTTCGGCATCCTCGCAACGGTTTTCGGCCTGTGGCTGTGGCAGTCCACGACGCCGCGCGTGATTCCCCGGGCGATTGCCGCGGTGGCACTTGCTGTCGCCGCGGGTATCGTGTTCTCGCTGCGCAGTGCATCGGTGCCGCCCGCGGCGGCCGCCACCGCTATCGCGAGCGACTCGCAGCCCTGGTCGCGCGACGTCTTCGAAACGCTGCGCGCCAGCGGCCGACCAGTTCTCGTCAACATGACGGCGGCATGGTGCATCACCTGCCTCGCGAACGAGCGCGTCGCGTTGTCGGCCGCGAGCGTGCAGCAGCGCCTGAAGGAACTCGACATTGCCTACCTGAAAGGCGACTGGACGCATCGCGACGACGCGATCACGGCGTACCTGTCGCAGTTCGGTCGCAGCGGCGTGCCGTTGTACGTCGTCTATCCGGTTGGCGGCGGTGAGCCGGAAGTGCTGCCGCAGCTGCTTACGCCGGCCATCGTCGAAGCGGCGTTGCTGCGTGCTGTCGCGGCATCGCTTCATTGATTCCAGCTCTTTAAACACGGCGACATAAATAATGCAGCATGCTGATAAAATGCCATCGATCTTTTTTCCGGGAGAAGGACGATGCGCAAGCTGCAGATTGAGGACGCT
>CAZBKC010000078.1:0-10560 GCA_964492345.1 uncultured Steroidobacter sp.
CGAATCGCAACAAGGCCCCCGGCCGCGCCGCACCGCGCCGCGTCGCGTGAGCCCGGTTGCTGCAGCAAGTCCCACGATGGACGCGGCCGCTAGTCTCGATCCGTCGGCCGTTGTGGAACTCCGAGCCTTGCTCGGTGACCGCCTGAACACGACGAAGGGCCTGCGAGAACATCACGGCCACGACGAGTCGTATCTGCCGGACGCACTGCCCGATGCCGTTGTGTTCCCGCAGTCGACCGATGAAGTTCGCTCGATCGTCGCGATCTGCCGGCGCTACGGCATCCCGATCATCCCTTTTGGGGCCGGCACGTCGCTCGAGGGTCACATCCTGGCGGTCAAGGGCGGCGTCTCAGTCGACATGTCACGCATGAACCGCATTCTAGCGGTGCACGCGGAGGACATGGACGTCGTGGTCGAGGCCGGAGTCACCCGGCAGCAACTGAATAGCTACATCCGCGATACTGGGCTCTTCTTTCCTGTCGATCCTGGCGCCGACGCGAGCATCGGCGGCATGGCGGCTACGCGTGCTTCGGGCACCAACGCGGTCCGTTACGGCACGATGCGAGAGAACGTGGTGGCACTCAAGGTGGTGCTGGCCGACGGCCGAGTGATCCAGACCAGCCGGCGTGCGAGGAAGTCGGCCGCCGGATACGACCTGACCCGGCTGTTCGTCGGCTCCGAGGGTACCCTCGGCATCATCACCGAGGTGACGGTGCGACTGCACGCGCTTCCCGAAGCCACAGCGACGGCGGTGTGCGCGTTCGAGTCCATTGACGGATGCACCAGCACCGTGATCGGCACCATTCAATCCGCGGTGCCCGTGGCGCGCTGCGAACTGCTCTGTGCCACGACAATCGCTGCCGTCAACGCCCACAGCGGAGCTGCCCACCGCGTCGCGCCGACGATGTTCTTCGAGTTCCACGGTTCCCCCGCAAGCGTCACGGAGCAAGCCGCAACGGTGCAGGCGATCGCCAAGGAGAACGGCGGGTTGGATTTCCAGTGGGCGAACAAAAACGAGGAACGCACGCGATTGTGGACGGCGCGTCACCACGCGTACTTCGCGTGCCTGCAGCTGCGTCCCGGTTCGCGCTCAATCTCGACCGATGTCTGCGTTCCGATCTCCCGTCTTGCCGAATGCGTGCGCGAAACAATCGACGACGTGCAGGGCTACATCGCCCCGGTACCGGTCGTCGGCCATGTCGGCGACGGAAACTTCCACCTGATGTTCCTGATTGATCCGCAGGCTCCGGGGGAACTCGAAGTGGCCCAGAAGTTCAACAAGCGTCTCGTCGAACGCGCACTGCGCATGGACGGCACGTGCACCGGCGAACACGGCATCGGGCTGGGCAAGATCGACTCGCTACGTTTGGAACATGGCGAGGACGTCGTCGGACTGATGCGGGACATCAAGCGGACGCTCGATCCCGACAACCTGATGAATCCAGGAAAAGTGCTTGCCCTCATCTGATCGCTCTGAGCAGCAACACCGGACATTGCAGGGCAAGGTCGCGTCGTTGGGTACACAAAAATGTAGAGCGGATGCCGCCGGTGCCGCCGACGAAGGGATGCGGTTCTTCCCGTCCCAAGACCCAGCCGAGACCATAGCCCCGCCACAATGTTGGTGAAGATAAGACATGGAACCCGAGACAAAGGGTCGTGGTTGCAGTAGCTTTTCATGTGCTTACCTCGTGGCCTTCACTCGGGCGGGGTCGTGGGTCAGGGAAGAGGGTTCGATGTTCGACGCGTTGGCGTCGCGAGGCTTGACTTCCGGGGTCGCGGAATTGGCATCCGGGGACCTTGGTTCGAGTCGCGCCCCAAATCCTGGGGTCCCCGCATGTCAACCGGTCGACCCCGCCTGTCAAGCTGACCGACGGCCATGTCGCTTACCTTTCGTGTCTTAGCGAGCACCATGTGCCGTGCCGGCGCTGCAACTGCCACCCGAGGTCAGGCAATGGATGCAGGTATTATTTCAATCGACGCCGCTAATGGTCAGACGCCCAGGGCGACCTGGCTTTACAAGTGGATCGTCCTGACGTTGACCACCGCACTGATGTGCTCCGACTACGCGACGCGTGCGGTTATCATCGCCGTGTTTCCGTTCATCAAGAGCGAGTTGGGCCTATCCGACGTCGAGCTCGGCGCTCTGGTCAGCGTCATTCCGTTGATCGTGGGCATCGGCTCGTTTCCCATTTCTCTGCTTGCCGACCGGTGGGGTCGGGTCAAGAGCATCACGGCCATGGCCGGGATGTGGTGCCTTGCGACCGTGGGTTGCGGCCTCAGCCAGAATTACGGGCAGCTGATGGTCGCGCGGGCCGCGGTGGGACTCGGCGAGGCCGGTTACGGAGGCGCTGGCGGCGCCATCCTGGCTCACGTGTTCCCGCCCGAACGGCGTTCGCTCGCGTTCGGCATCATGGTGTCGGCGTCGCTGTTCGGGATGGTTCTCGGCGTCGTGGTCGGCGGGTACGCCGGCGCGCGCTACGGGTGGCGCTCGGCATTCCTGTTCGTCGGCGTGGCATCGCTTGTCCTGGTGGTGCTGTATCCCCTCGTCGTGCGCGACTACAAGACTGTGGCCCTGACGACGCGGGATCCGGCCCATCAAGGGACGCCGCGCCGCATGGGAACCCTGGAGGTGATCCGTGAGCTCTTTGCCGTGCGCACCACTCTCTTCACCTGGCTCGGCGGCGGGTTGGCCAGCCTGTCGCTCGGCGCCTTCATGGCCTGGATTCCGGCCTACGTGGGCCGCTACTACGGGTTCGGTGCGGATCGGGCGGCGCTGGTCGGGGCGGTCGCGCTGGCCGTCGTCGGGCTCAGCATGATCTTCGGCGGGGCCGTCGCGGATCGTATCGGGCGCCGGGACAGCGGCAAGAGGCTTTACGTCCTGGCGGTCTACGTGCTGCTGCACTTTGTGCTGTTGACGACTGCGTTCCTCATGCCGGTTGGGTCGGCGCAGCTTGCGCTGATCGTGGTGGGGTCGCTGTTCGTTGGTGCACACGCCGGTGTCCTGATCGCCGTGACCACTGACATCGTTCACCCGGGCCTGTGCGCGACAGGCATCGCGGTCATGGTACTGGTAAACAACGTCCTGGGCTTAGCCCCAGGGCCGGTGATCGTGGGTGCGTTGTCCGACGCCTACGGACTGCAGGCCGCCATGGCGACGACGCCGCTCGCCTGCCTGGCTGCTTCGGGACTCTTTATTCTGGCCGCGCGCAACTATGCGGCGGACCGCCGCCGGATCGTGGGTTCTTCGACAGGGAGCGCAGCATGAAGCGCCGCCTGCTGCTGGCCCGCAGTGCGCTGGGCGCGTTGGCCGCGGCGGGCATCTGCGAGCGTGCTCACGCCGAGCCACCGGGAAAGCAGTTGCGCCTCATCGCTGAGTGGAGCCGAAGCCCGGCGCCTCGGGCGCCATCGCGGTGAACGACCTCATGCAGTGGCCGACTCACTCGCTGAAGACCCCTCTTGAAGGGGGGCGCGGGGCGCGCATCCCGACGACGATCTAAGCAAGACTCGCGAATGGGCCACGGCCCAGAATGTCAAGCATTTGCCCCCGAGTGTCTATGCGCTCAAGTTGCGCGGGTCGTACCGTTCGACCCACCGCCAGCGCAATGCTCGGCGCGTGCGGACCAGTCAACCAGGAGGTACATATCACATGGGACACATGGAAGCGGAAAGGCCGCTGCAAGGCAAGGTAGCGATCATCACGGGCGCCGGGCGCGGCATAGGGCAGGCATTGGCGAAGGCCTATGCCGCCGCAGGGGCGGCGGTCTGCTGTGCGGCAAGGTCCGAGGCCGAGGTACACGCCACCGCGCGCGCCATCGAGGCGGCCGGCGGCTCAGCGCTGGCCGTCACCGCCGACGTCAGTGACGAGGCCAGCGTGGGCCGCATGGTTGAAGCGACCGTAACCACCTTCGGCGGCCTGGACTTGCTCGTGCTGAATGCCGGCATCACGGGCGACGGCGCGACGGTCGAGGACAGCGATGCAGCGTCCTGGCGTAAGACGATCGAAGTCAATCTGATCGGTCCCTATCTCTGCGCGCGTGCGGCCATACCGGCCTTAAAGCAACGAGGAGGGGGCAAGATCATCACCATCGGCTCTGGGGCGGGCCATGCCGGCTCGGCGGGTGTCTCGGCCTATGGATGCTCCAAGGCTGGCTTGTGGATGCTCACCCGGGTGCTGGCGCGCGAGTTGGCGTCGTCGAACATTGACGTGAACGAGTTCATCCCCGGTCCCGTAGCGACTGACATGACCACCTCCGCGGCCGGCATAGCTCATCTGGAGGCGCTGCCCCGCGACGACGAATGGTGGTTGAAGACCCCGAATGATCTGCTGCCGCTGGCCATGTTTCTCGCCACTCAACCGGCACGCGGCCCGACAGGCCAGAGCTTCGGTCTGCTGCGGCGGCAGGTGTAGAGGCCCAATGTTTTTGATCATTCGAGGTAACGCATGGATTTACATCTCAAAGGCAGACGCGTCCTGATCACCGGTGCTTCAAAGGGCATCGGTGCCGCCGCCGCTCGCGCGTTCGCGGAAGAAGGCTGTCGCCTTCTCCTCGCGGCGCGCGGTGCGGCTGCGCTGGAGCATTTGGCGCAGCAGCTGCGCAAAGAATTCGGCGTCGAAGTGGTGACGCAAGCGGCAGATCTGCGCTCAACAATGGACATTGCGCGCCTTGCCGACACTGCGGCCGACGTCGACGTGCTCGTCAACAATGCCGGCGACATCCCTTACGGATCGCTCGAGAAGATTGACGAAGCCACGTGGCGGCATGCGTGGGAGCTGAAGGTATTCGGCTACATCAACCTGACACGGCGGGTCTACGCCGCGATGAAGGTGCGGGGCCGGGGCGTCATCATCAATGACATCGGTGCTGCGGGCGAACGCGTCGACTTCGATGGCATCACCGCCAGCGCCGGGAACGCTGCATTGATGGCCTTCTCGCGTGCATTGGGCAGCCGCAGCCTAACCGACGGAATCCGCGTGGTCGGCGTGAACCCCGGACCCGTCGAGACTGACCGGCTGACCTCAGTGTTTAAGGGGCAGGCGCGCGACCGTTTCGGCGATGAAGGCCGCTATCGCGAACTGATGGTCAAGTTCCCCATGGGCCGTGCTGCAAGCCCGCGCGAAATCGCCGACGCGATCGTGTTCCTGGCGTCGGACCGTTCGTCGTACACGACTGGAGTAATAGTCACCATCGATGGCGGCTTGTGCGCGACCGGACTGTGATCGTTCGGGCAAACACCAGGATGGAACAGGCGCTGCTTGGCAAAGTGGCGCACAAGCAATTGAACTCAACCTGCATCGGCGCCCAATCTCTCCGCGCGCGCGGCCATACAGGCACCCAAGCAACGAGGAGAGGGCAAGAAGCATCCCATGGGATTCGCCGCGCGCCATGCGCCTCGGCGGGTGTTTCGGCCTGTGCATGATCCAAGGCTGGACGAATGGTTCAAGGCGCCGAACGGCCTGCTGTCGCTGGCCATTGCTCGCCACCCAACCGGCACGCGGCCAGAGGGGCCGAGGTCCGTCGAGAGTGGCCGCGACGTCGCATCGACGATCACTCCAGCAACGAGGCCCCGAGGAAGGCAACGTTGGAATTGAGCGTTGGAGTCGCCGTTCCGAGCGTGCTTTGAAGGACCCCGAGGACGTTGCTCCCTGCATGTCCCGTCCGGACAACTTGTTGTCCCGGTTTGTCAAAGTGAACGCGGGATTCGTTTGTATCGTTCGCGCGTCAAGGAGTTGGCACGGGTTTGGGGCAGCAAGCTGGTGGAAGTGGGCGAGGTGGGCCATCTGGTACCCGCCTCAGGCTATGGCGATTGGCCGGATGCCGAGCGAGTCATCGACAAACTGTCGATTTGAAGGAGTAAGACACCATGAAAATTGACGTCGAAACCGGGGTGGCACGAGCACCTGCGGTGATCAAGAGCGCGAACCAGTCGCTGAAGATCCAGCGACTCACGCCCGTGATCGGCGCGGAAGTGGGAAACATCAATATCGGCGACGCCGCGCGCGATCCCGAATTGATGGTCGAAGTCCGCCAGTTGCTCCTAAAGCATAAGGTGCTGTTTTTCCGCGACCAGAACATCACGCGCGCCGACCACGTAGCCTTCGCCAGCCATTTCGGCAAGCTGGAAGACCACCCGACCCTCGGAAGCGACAAGGAGCACCCGGGCCTGGTGCACATCTATCGCGACCGCAGCAGCGAGAAGGATCACTACGAGAACATCTTCCACGCCGACGGCACGTGGCGGCGTGCCCCGCCGTTTGGTGCGGTGCTGCGTTGCATCGAATGCCCGGAACTCGGTGGCGACACCATCTGGGTCAATATGGTCGAGGCCTACAAGCAGCTTCCCGAAGACGTCAAGGTCAAAATCAACGGGCTTCGCGCGGCCCACAGCGTGGAGCACTCGTTTGGCGCCAAGCTGCCGCTGGAGCAGCGCCAGGCTCTCGCTCGCGAATATCCGCAGGTTGAGCATCCGGTCGTGATCACCCATCCCGAGACCGGCGACAAGGTGCTCTACGTAAGCCCGCACGCGACCCACTTCGTCAACTACCACACGCCTGAGCGGATCCGTTGCGGCTTCGACGTCTCGCCCGGCGCTAGCAATCTGCTGAACTTCCTGATCAGCCAGGCATGGATTCCCGAGTACCAGTGCCGCTTCCGCTGGAGTCCCGGCGCCATCGCTTTCTGGGACAACCGGGCCACTCAGCACTACGCTGTCCAGGACTACTGGCCGGCCGCCCGCAAGATGGAGCGCGCCGCAATCATTGGTGACACCTGGGACTGATCGCTCCCTGTTCTCCGTGCTGAGCGACTGATTCAGAAGTCCCACTCCAAATGAGTGCTCTTGATGGCCGCTCCGCGGCCGTTCCCTCTCGTGGGCTCAGCTTCGCCATTTGACGCGCTTTAGTGCGCAAGGTTGCTACTTATGACTGACAAAGACGACAAGCCGAGACGGTTACGCTCTGCCACGATGCACGAGGGCACGCTGCGCGCGCCGACGCGCGCCTTATTGCGTGCCCTCGGCCAGGACGACGACGACATTGCGCGGCCTCACGTCGGCGTGATTCATACCGGGGGCGAAATGTCGCCGTGCAACTCCAGCTTGCGTGAGCAGGCGCAGCATGCCAAGACCGGGATCTACGCGGGTGGAGGTACACCGCATGAATGCCCCGTCGTGTCTGTTTCCGACGGTCTGTCCATGGCCCACTCCGGAATGCGCTTCTCCCTCGTTTCGCGGGAACTGATTGCGGATAGTGTTGAAGCTACGGTACGCGGTCATCAATGGGACGGCATTTTCGGCATCGGCGGCTGCGACAAAAACATGCCGGGCATTCTCATGGGAATGGTGCGTTGCAACGTGCCGTCCATCTTTCTATACGGGGGTTCAGCCCTTCCAGGGCAGCATTACGGCAAGGAAGTAAACCTCCTCGATACTTACGAGATGATCGGCCAGGTCATCGCGGGTGCTGCCACCGATGAGGAGCTCGAGGCAATGAGCCGCTCTTGCCTACCGACCGCCGGTGCCTGTGCGGGCCAATACACCGCCAATACAATGGGCATGGTGGCCGAGGTGCTGGGGCTTTCGCTGGCCGGCTCTTCCATGCTTCCGGCCGTATTTTCTGAACGCGCTCCACTGGCCCGACGAGCCGGCCGTGTGCTGATGCAGGCCATCGCAGGGAATGCTCCGCTACCGCGTGAAATCATCACCCGCCGTGCACTGGAAAACGCGTGTGCGGTGGTCGCGGCCACCGGCGGCTCTACCAACGCGCCTCTGCACATTCCAGCGATTGCCCACGAAGCGGGCATCCGCTTTGACATGGACGACGTAGCCGCCGTGCTCGCCCGCACGCCGCTGATTTCCGATTTGAAACCCGGTGGTCGTTATCTGGCTCGCGATGTCTATTACGCAGGGGGCACGCCCGTCATCCTGAAGGCATTGCTCGACGGCGGCTATCTACATGGGGACTGCATCACAATTACCGGAAAGACACTGGCGGAGGAATTGCGTTCAGCCGCGCCAGCAGATGGCCGGGTAGTGCGCACCACCGAAGAAGCTTTGGCGCCCACGGGCGGCGTCGCAGTGCTGAAGGGCAACCTAGCGCCGGATGGCGCCCTGCTGAAGGTGGCAGGCCTGAAGAAACTGCAACACCGGGGGCCCGCGCGTGTGTTTGAGTCTGAGGAGCATTGCCTGGAGGCTGTGCGAGAGCGTTCCTACCACCCAGGAGACGTCATCGTCATACGCGGCGAAGGTCCGAAGGGAGGGCCGGGTATGCGCGAGATGCTGGGCATCACGGCGTTGATCTACGGTCAAGGCTTGGGCGAGGAGGTGGCCCTTGTCACGGATGGCCGCTTCTCTGGAGCGACGCGTGGGATGTGCATTGGCTACGCTTCTCCTGAGGCGGCCATCGGTGGTCCCCTGAGTCTGCTGCGGGACGGTGACATCATTGACATCGATGCGACGCCGCAACGGCTCTCCCTTTCTGTGGAATTGGACGATGCCACGATGGCGGCACGTCGAACCATCCCCGGTACCACCGCCGCACGGTCGCGACGCCTTGGCGGCGTCCTGGAGAAGTACTCGGCGATGGTTGGCTCGGCTCACCAGGGCGCAGTGACGCACGGTGGCGTTCCCATTGACGAGCTATGAACGTCCGTTTCAATGCAGTCACTGTGATCGAGACGCACGTTGGCTATACGCAAGGGGTGGCCCTTACGAGTACGCATCCAATGGTCAGGGGTCACCTACATCGATGAAGAAACCGGCGAGTCACATGGTTGGGATTCAATGTGGCAATGCTTCATGGACCGCGTGCTCGCAGAGACGAAGGTGAAGCAACGATTTACCGAGCACGATCTGCGTGCGAAATGCGCGTCGGATGCGGAATCACTCGAGCATGCTCGCGCGCTTCTGTCCCATGCTGATTCACGCACCACAGAGGCAATCTACCGACGAAAGCCCGAACGCGTGAAGCCTCTCGGTTCCCGGTGAACAAAAATGCGCAGACTGCGAGGTCGAACCGTGTCTAACTGGCTAAGAAGCGTTGAGCGACCAGTCGAGTCAGCAGCCGAGCTGTACGAACTACTTCCGATTTGGCACGCGATGCGCAAGCGGTTACCGAGGAGGCGCTCAAAGCATTTGAAGAGAACGCACTCCATCACGCTTGGCCGTGAGTTTATACACACATCGTCCGGGCGACTTCGACTGCCGTCCGTAATCCTTCCGATCCGGCAACCGTTAAAAAAACCGGCCGAGATGGCCGCGACTGAACCGGTAGCAGCCCGAGAAATCGCGGCGCCAGAAGCGGTAACTGAGAACATAGGAGCGCCATTCGAGTACCACGCGCGACCAACAGCGGCGTCGGGGGTATGCGTTGGGGTATCGGATACCGGCAGAGTTGCGCAAAATGGTTGTTTTTGGGGGTTGCGGACGCTCTTTCGAGTCCCACCCTAGCCACCATCGAATCAGTCACTTACACACCCTCCCGATTGATCCCGTGACTTTCCCGTGGGGGCCCTCAGCTTGCCTTAACAACTCTCAACAGCACCGAGCTCTCCCGCTTCTCGTTGACCAGGTTGGCCAGCCTCCTCAACTCATCGATCTCCGGCGCGCTGTAGTGCGTCGTCACGCTGCCGTTGCGATGGCCTATGAGTCGTAGCGAATAGCGGAGTGCGCGCAATCAGAATCCTGCTGATAGCGTGATTTGCCAGGTTCAATCATGACAAAAGGCGGGCCGTCCGTGGCCCAATTCAGGATGCTCAGGGGGTATCGATCATCCCGATCCCGGTCGAGGGAACCTTGCTTCGACATACGGCTTGGTCTGGCCGCGAATCTCCAGTGCAGATCTCGCCTACTTCGCCCTCGTCGCCGTTGACGCCGAACACGCCGTGCCAGACACCCTCTCTCGGGAATTCTGTCTTGACCGCCTGAGCGTGCATGGTCATCAGCAGGGCGGCTGGCAGCGCCAGGAAGATCCAGAATCGTTCGAACAGCAACTTCATTGTCGGCTCCTCGTGGCTCGCAGCATCGCGGCAAGAACTGCCAGGTTGTCGCGCCGGGAGGAGCGAGCTGAAGCAGAGGGTAGCGATGCAATAGTCACGACGTCAGTCGAACGAGGGGAGAATTGCGGTCACATAAGCAAACAGTCCTGGGCCTGCTCGTCGAGTGGCCCGTTGTATGCTGCCGGTCCGTTCAGCAACCGGGGGGGGGTCGACATGGTTCACTCAGGGGCGGCGCTCGCAGGCAGGGTGGCACTCGTCACAGGTGCGTCGAGCGGTCTCGGTCGGCACTTTGCACGAGTCCTGGCCAATGCCGGGGCCAAGGTCGGCTTGGCAGCACGGCGCACCGATGCGCTCACGACGCTTGCAGGAGAGATCGCAGCGGCAGGTGGCGTTGCGGCCGCAACGAAACTCGATGTCACCGATGGCAGCTCGGTGTCGGCGGCCGTCGCCGCGATTACCCGCGACCTGGGTGGCATCGATATCCTCGTAAACAACTCGGGAACGTCGGTCGCGAAGAACCTGCTCGATCAGACCGAGCGCGACTGGGACGACGTCGTCGACGTGAATC
>CAZBKC010000079.1:0-2880 GCA_964492345.1 uncultured Steroidobacter sp.
AGATCAGCGCGCAGATCTCCAATGAATTGCGGCGCGTGCCTGGATTGTCGCTCGGTGCGCAGACCTGATCGATGCAGGCCGAGGGTTCGGGGGTTTCGCTATTCAGCTTCCTCGTTCGCAAGCGAAACAGAACTGCACTTCGTCGAGCGCGGGCGACGTGAAGCCGTGCTCTGGGCCGCGTTCCTTCTGGCGTTCACTGCATTGCACACGTTCATCGTCGAGTTGCCTCAACTCAGAGGCGAGCTGCGGCTCGTTCGCGATGCCAGTGGTGGCTGACACCGAGTTGCCGATCATCGGGGTGCCGGGCGCCACCGTGTCGCCACAGCCGGGGTTCGCGAGTGTTTTCCGTGAGCATTACCCGTACGTCGTGCGGCTCGCTGCAAGCGTCACGGGTAATACTACCGCTGGAGACGCGGACCGTACTCTCGTACGTAGCGATCGAAGGGCTATCGCACGAGGAGGCAGCCGAGGTGCCCGGAGTGCCCGTCGGGACGGTGGGGTCGCGTCTGCATAACGCGCGGCGTAAGCTCGTTGCCGCGATGAGCGGTGACTGACAGATTGGCCGTTGGGCGCAAGTCACACGAACGCACCAGCCGAACGCACCAGGACACCCACCGACTTGTAATCGGTGGATGTCCTGCTACCTCATCCTGCTACCTCAGATGAGCAGGTGACTCTTGTCCTGAGGACAGCCCTGACCCGCCGGCGTTATGATGCTCGGGCGATGAGCACCACCATCAACCAGCAGCCCATTGGACGCACCATCGGCCGTCGGAAAGAACGCGACGGCCGGCCGCTGTCTGCATCCGATCGGGCCGCGATGACCCGCAATGCCCGTTACGTGACGCACGCTCCGAAGGGCATCTTCATCTATCGCTCCCACGAGGAAATGGATGCGGATCGCCAACGATGGATCGTGGATGCGGTCGTCGGAAAATCGCGCGAGCGCGCCAAGTAAATGGAATACACCCGCCCCGCCACCTGGGAAGACGTGAAGCGCGTGGCCAGGGAGCTTGAAGCGCAAGGTGCCGAGTATGCGCTGGTCGGCGGCTACGCCATCGCGGCGCATGGGTTCAATCGTTTTTCGGAAGACATCGACATCCTGGTCAATCCCTCGGCCGAGAACTCGCGTCGTTGGATTATTGCGCTCGCTACGTTGCCGGATCACGCCGCGCAGGAATTGCTCACAGATCCCAATGTGTTTGCCGACGATACTCGCTACGCGTTGCGAGTGAATGACGAATTCACGGTGGATGTCATGCCATCCATTGCGGGACACTCGTGGGAGGAGATGAAGCCGCATGTCGTGACCATCGAAATAGACGATGTCGGCATTCGTGTTCTGGACTTACCGGGTCTGCTCAAGACCAAACAAGGCGTCCGGCCCAAGGATCAAATGGATGCCGCTGTGCTTGCCGCCGCGATTGAGCGGCTCAAACGCTGAACCGCGGTCGCTACGGCGCCTGTGCCAGAAGGTGACACGAGGACACCCACCGACCTGTAGTGGGTGATTGACCGCGAGTCGAATGCCGCACGACAGGAAATCCTGAAGAAGACAGGCCGGGCCTGATCCGCGTTTCACGTCTCCAGCGGTTCGTGATCGGCGACTGACGAACCGCCCGTAGTTGCTTCGGCGCGAACGCCGTCATCGAGCGACTCGGACTGGAGGAAATCTTCCTGGAGCTGCATCGATGAAGACCGTCGTACGATTGCTGCAGATCTGCTTCACGGCGACACCGCTATCCCGTTGGCTCACACTCGCCTCCGCGTCCGTCGTCCTGGTGAGTTTCGGTGCGCTTGGATGGATCCTTGTGCAACCGGAGGATCCGTCATGGGCAGCCATCGTCAGTCGAAACGCACATGCCGCCGTATGGATCGTTGCCATGTTCGCGGGACTGTGCGGGCTGGTTCTGGCCAGCGCGCTCATGCCAATGCTGCTCGGGCACCATGCGCTGGGGCGCCAGCTTTCCGTACTGCCTCGCGGCAATATGAAGCTGCTGACGAGCGCGCTGGTCCTTGTCATGCTGCTGGCCTTGCCGGGCGCCGCCCTGTTGCCGCTTGCGCTGTCGATCGTGGGCCCGGGAACGGATCCGTTGATGCTCTTCGTGCGCTCCTACGCGCTCGGCTGCCTCAATCTCACGCTTCTCTATATTGCGTACTGGACAGCGGCAACGCGAAGAACCGCCGGCGGCCGACTCGCCGGGGCGATGATCGTCGTCGCGGTCATCATCGGGCCAAGCGGCGGACTATTTCTCTACGAACCCGAAGCATCGATCGCTGCGCCCGTGTTCGTGCTCTTCGGGCTCTGGAGCTTCATCGCCGCCCTGCTGCTGAACTGGCGCAGCATCCGTCAACGCGCAAGCGACTGGGCAAGTCGCCGCCGCAAGCGAGACTCTCGATCGATGGACCCTGCACGACGAATCGACATCCTGCTTGGAACCGCGCGCCCCTGGCGGTTGGCGCTCGTTCAGATCTTTCCGGTCATCGTCGCGACGCATTTCGTACGGGCGCCAGAAATCTGGCTGTTCTACCTGACGCTGGTCGGTTGACCGATCTGACGATGCAACGCGGCCGAATGGAATGTCCCCATTTCCTCGCCTTTCACGCCAAACCCCGACACCAGTTCACAACGAGTCGATCTCCCGCTGCCATTCTCGCGCCAGCCGTTTCCCATGGATCACGATCGCCACGTAAATGAAGACGAATACGCCGACGAACGCGAAGGCGATCGACCATTGCGACTGGTCAGCACCGCGTGGCAGCCCGATCGAGAAAAGAATCAGACCGGGCATTGCCAGTCCAACTCCCCATTCCGTGCCCCATTCCGTGTCAAAAGGAACTCAGGGCTACCAGGGCACTGTTCCCCTGCGATCCGTGAAG
>CAZBKC010000079.1:2890-10550 GCA_964492345.1 uncultured Steroidobacter sp.
AAGGTGCCGGTGGGACCGTCCTTGCCAATGGTTGCCATCTTCACGATGGCATCCGTACCCGATTCGACCGTTTGAAATCCCGCATGTCCATTGAGATCGGTTGCTGTCGGGCCAGGGTCGACGGCGTTGATGCGCATGCCGGGCAGGGCCTTGGCGTACTGCACCGTCAGCATGGTCACGGCGGCCTTCGATGAGCTGTACGGCAGGGAATTGACCTTCGACTCCATCGTTGCAGGGTTCGTCACCAGGGCGAACGATCCCAGGCCGCTGCTCACGTTGACGATGACGGGGGCCTCCGACTTGCGCAGCAGCGGCAGGAACGCGAACGATGCCGAACACATTCGTTTCGAATGTCAGGCGCATCTCGTCGACCATGACATCCTCCGGCTTCGATCGTCCGCCTGCGATGCCTGCATTGTTGACGAGGACATCGAGACGTCCCTCGCGCTCGGCGATTTTCGCAACCGCGTCCCGGACGGTGACATCGTCGGTGACATCGAGCTGCAGAAACTGCGCACCGAGTTCGGCGGCGGCCTTGCGCCCGCGCTGTTCGTCGCGCGCCCCGATGTAGACCTTGTGGCCGCGTTCGACCAGGCGACGTGCGGTTTCGTAGCCGAGTCCCTTGTTGCCGCCTGTAATCAGTGCGATGGTCATGATCAGCCTCCGCGGACGGCGACTTCGGAAAACGGCGCGTTGGTTGCGCACTCGCAGGGTATCCGGGTTATCGATAACGGAAATCAGAAACCCCGATACCCCGCACGGCACCTCTGTACGGGGAGAAGCGGATAGCAGATAGTCGGCGAACCGTCATCGGGGGAGGACGCACGAATGAGCCACAGGTTTTTGTCTGCGACAGGCGCCCGCGCGTCCCGGAAGCCCGTCGAACGATGAACGATTTCGTCATCCGTCGCTGCCTGGCGCTGATCCCGACGCTGTTTTTCGCCAGTCTCATCATTTTCTGCGCCATACGCCTCATTCCCGGCGACGTGATCGATCTGATGCTGGCGCAGAACGATGTCGCCAGCAGTGCCGATCGGGACAGTCTCAGGGCGGCGCTCGGCATGGATCGGCCCGTCATCGAACAATATTTCAGCTGGGCGGGACACGCGCTCATCGGCGATCTCGGCCAGTCGCTGTGGCAGAACGAACCGGTGGCGGACCTCATCGCCCAGCGGCTGCCCGTGACGCTCGAACTAGGCGCGCTGGCGATCCTCGTCTCGATCACTGTCGGCGTGTCGATCGGCGTCTATTCCGCCGTGCGGCAGGATACGGCGGGCGATTATGTTGCGCGTTCGTTCTCGCTGCTGATGTTGTCGGTGCCGGGATTCTGGCTGGCCACGCTGGTCATGGTGTTTCCGTCGGTCTGGTGGCGCTGGTCACCCGGACTCGAATTCACGCCATTGTTCGTCGATCCGCTCCGCAATCTCGCGCACATCCTGGTTCCCGCCGTGCTGCTCGGCCTGTCGCTGTCCGGCATCACCATGCGCATGACGCGCACCATGATGCTCGACGTGCTGCGGCAGGACTACATCCGCACCGCGCGGGCGAAAGGGCTGAAGGAAAGCACCGTGATCTTCCGTCACGCGCTGCGCAACAGCCTGATCCCCGTCGTCACGCTGGTGGGATTGCAGGCGCCGCTGCTGATCGGCGGCGCGGTGATCTTCGAGCAGATCTTCGCGCTGCCCGGCATGGGCGCGCTGCTGCTGGATGCCGTGTTCCAGCGTGATTATCCCGTCGTGACCGGCGTGTTCCTGGTGGTCGGCGTCACCGTGCTGTTCATCAACCTCGCCGTCGATCTCGCCTACGGCTATCTCGACCCGCGGGTGCGCGGTCGATGAGTGCGAACATTCCCCTCCTGGGCGCACCCAATGTCGCCACGAGCGAGCGGGCGCCGTACGGGCTGTCGGACTTCGTGCGACGGCTGGCGCGCGAGAAACCGCTGGGCTTCGCCGGCGGGATCGTGTTCGTATTCATTTTCGTCTGCTGCGTGCTGGCTCAGCTGCTCGCGCCTTTCGATGTGAACGATACCAGCCTGATGCGCCGCTTCGAGCCGCCTTCGTGGGACTATCTCATGGGGACAGACCATCTCGGGCGCGATGTCTTTTCCCGCGTGCTGGTCGGCGGGCAGATATCGATGATCGTTGCGGTGCTGGCGGCTGCGCTGTCGGTCGTCGTGTCGGTCGTGCTGGGCATGATCGCCGGTTATTTCGGCGGCCGCACTGACATGGTCACGCAGCGGTTCGTCGACGCCTGGATGATCTTCCCGGACCTGATCCTGCTGATCGTGGTGATCTCGGTGCTCGGCCCCGGCGCGCCTCAGACGGTGATCGTGCTGGGCCTGCTGTACGGCATCGCGGGCTCGCGCATCGTTCGCGGCGCGGTGATGACGGTGCGCGAGATGACCTATACGCGCGCCGCCCAGACCATCGGCGCATCCTGGCTGCACATTCTCTGGCGGCACATCCTGCCCAACATCGCTCCGGTGGTCATCCTGCTGTTCACCGCCCGCATCGGCGCAGTGATCCTCGCGGAGGCCAGTCTGTCGTTCCTCGGTCTCGGCATTCCGCCGCCCGCGCCGACATGGGGCTCCATGCTCAGCGGGACGGGCCGCTCGTACATGTACATCGCGCCGTGGCTTGCGATCGCCCCCGGCCTGTGCCTGACCATCGTGGTCTATTCGATCAACACGTTCGGCGATGCGCTGCGCGATCTGCTCGATCCCCGCCTGCGGGGCACGCGATGAAACGAACGCTCTCCCTTCTTGGCATCGGCCTCATGGCCTGCACGCTTGCGGGCTGTGGTCCGCCGCGCTGGGAGGAACTGCCCGAGGCGAGTCCCGCCGACGCGCCGCAATATGGCGGAGAGCTGAACATCGGCACGATGTACGTGACCCTGTCGGCGCTGTCGTGGGATCCGGCGGACTGGACGTGGAAGGCGAGTCACGACACCGGCATGGTGCGCGAACAGCTGTTCGCCGCCGATCTGTCGCATGCGACGAGTCGCGGTGGGCCGCTGCATTTCACGCTCGATGCCTATGTCCCGCCCGAGGCGCTGCGTGGCGAACTGGCGCAGCGCTGGAGCTGGGAAGATCCGCTCACGCTGGTCATCGAGCTGCGGCGCGGCGTGATGTTTCCGGACAAGCCGGGCGTGATGAAGGCGCGCGAGCTGGATGCCGAGGACATCGTCCAGACGTTCAACTATCTCGACACCAGTTCCCGCAAGATCGCGACCTACTACGATTTCATCGATCGGGTCGAAGCGCGCGACGCCCACACCGTGGTCTTCCATCTCAACGAGTACAACGCGGAATGGGAGTACCGGTTCGGCTACGGTTACTACTCCGGCATCATTCCGCGCGAGGCGCTCGGTGTCGATCAGCGCGACTGGCGGACCGTGACCGGAACCGGTCCGTTCGCGCTCGACCGCTATCTGAACGGCAACGTGCAAAGCTTCCGGCGCAATCCGCATTACTGGGGCACAGAGAAAATCGGCGATCGCGAGCAGCGGCTGCCGTTCGTCGATCGCGTCACCTACCGCATCATCAAGGACGAGGCGAACTACATCACGGCGCTGCGCACCGGCAAGCTGGATATCCTGGAGACCGTTCGCTGGACCATGGCGCAGCATCTGATGGAGTCCACGCCGGAGCTGCAATGGAATCGCAGGCTGCTGCCCACGGGCACCATCATTGCGCTGCGAACGGACAAGCCGCCGCTCGACGATGTGCGTGTGCGCCGTGCATTGAACATGGCCATCGACCGCAACGACATGCTGAAGCTGCTTTACGAAGGGCAAGCCGAGCTGATGGCCTTCCCGCAGCATCCGGACTTCGGCGCGTATTTTCAGCCGCTGTCGACGATGCCTGCGAGCGTGCAGGAACTGTTCGCGTACGACCCCGGAAAGGCGCGCGCGCTGCTGGCCGAGGCCGGTCTCGCCAATGGGTTCGACCTCAACATCCAGGTGTGCGCCTGCAATCCCGGCCATATGGACATGGTCCCGCTGATCGCCGACTACTGGAGGCGTATCGGCGTGCGCGCCACGATACAGCCGATGGAATATGCCTCCTTTCTTTCGGCAATGACGACGCGCACCCACGGGCCGGCCTACCTGCTGGACACGGGACACGTGAATCCCACGACGACGCTGCGCAAGAACTTCATGACCGGCAGTACCTGGAATGCGGCGCTCTACAGCAATGCGCAGTTCGACGCCGACCTCAATCGCCTCATGGCCACGCGCGACGAAAGCGAACGCCTGCAGCTGACGCGCGAGCTCACCGTCCGGATCATGGACGAGGCGCCCTACGTCTGGCTGCCGACGCCCTACGTCTTCACGGCGTGGTGGCCCTGGGTGCGCAACTACGCCGGCGAGCTGAACGCGGGCGCCACCCGGCCGGGCCCGGTGTATGCCCGGATATGGATCGATCACGAGCTCAAGCACAGGATGGGCTTCAAGTGACGGCGCTGCTCGACGTCCGCGACCTGTCCGTCACGTTCCGCACCGAACACGGGTTGCTGCGCGCAGTGGATGGCGTTTCATTTCACGTGGCACGAGGAGAGACGCTGGCGATCGTCGGCGAGAGCGGGTCGGGGAAGAGCGTGACGGCGCTGGCGCTGCTCGGCCTGCTCGGAAACGCCGCGACCGTGGAGGGCGCGGGCGTGATGTTCGACGGCTGCGATCTGACCGCGCTGGCTCCCGACGCCATGCGCAGGATCAGAGGCAACCGGATCGCGATGGTTTTCCAGGAGCCGATGTCGTCCCTGAATCCCGTCCTCACGGTGGGCGAGCAGATCGCCGAGCCCATCCGCCTGCACAAGAAAGCGAGCAAGGCCGAGGCGCTGCGCATGGCGGTGAGCCTGCTGGAGAAAGTGTCCATCCCCGACGCCGCCGCGCGCCTGAAGGAATATCCGCACCAGTTCTCCGGCGGCATGCGGCAGCGTGTATTGATCGCGATGGCGCTGGCCTGCCAGCCGGCGCTCATCGTGGCGGATGAACCCACGACGGCGCTGGATGTGACGGTACAGGCGCAGATACTCGACCTGCTGCGGCAGCTGACCAGGGAATCGGGCGCCGCGCTGGTATTGATCACGCACGATCTCGGCGTGGTGGCCCGGTACGCGGACCGCGTGGCGGTGATGTATGCGGGACGCATCGTCGAAAGCGCAGCGGTGCGCGATCTGTTCCGCGATCCGCGTCATCCCTATACGCGCGGACTGATGGCGTCATCGCCCCGGCTGGCGGGCGAGGCCAAGACCGCGATGGCAACCATTGCGGGCCAGCCGCCCGATCTTGCGCATCTGCCGGTGGGTTGCAGCTTCGCGCCGCGCTGCCCGGATGTGCACGCGCGCTGCCTGGCCGAACGTCCAAGGCTCGAAGTCGTTTCGCCCGGCCGAGTGAGTGCATGCCATGGTCCAGCGTGAGGCGCACGACACGGCTGCCGCAGCCGATACGCCGCTGCTGCGAGTGCAGGATCTCAAGGTCCATTTCCCGGTGTACGCGGGCGCCATCCTGCCGCGACAGACCGGATCGGTGAAGGCCGTCGACGGCGTGTCGTTCGAGATCCGCCGCGGCGAGACGTTCGCGATCGTCGGCGAAAGCGGCTGCGGCAAATCGTCGCTGGCGATGGCCGTGCTGGGCATGCTGCCGAAGACCGCGGGGCGCATCGTCTTCGACGGCATCGACATCACGGATTTCGGCGCGGAGCGCATGCGGCCGATCCGCCGACGCATGCAGACGGTGTTCCAGGATCCGTTCTCTTCGCTCAATCCGCGGATGAAAGTGGGCGACATCATCGCCGAGCCGCTGGTGGTGCACCGCGCTGCGCAGGACCCGGGGGCAAGACGCGCGCGCGTGGCCGAGCTGATGGCGCTGGTCGGCCTTCTGCCCCACATGGCGCACCGCTATCCGCACGAATTCTCGGGCGGACAGCGCCAGCGAATCAGCATTGCGCGCGCGCTGGCGCTGGAGCCGGATCTCGTCATCTGCGACGAGGCGGTGGCGGCGCTCGATGTTTCGATCCAGGCGCAGATCCTCAACCTGCTCATGGATCTGCAGCGGCGGCTCGGCCTCGCCTATCTCTTCATTTCGCACGATCTGTCCGTGGTGCGTCACATCAGCGACCGTATCGGCGTGATGTATCTCGGCAAGATGGTCGAGACGGGAAGCCGCGAGGCCCTGTTCGCTTCGCCGCAGCATCCCTATACGCAGGCACTGCTCGCCGCCGTTCCGGTGCCGGATCCGGAAGCGGTTGCGCCCCCGCCGTCGAGTCTGCTGCGCGGCGAACCGCCGAGCGCGCGCAATCCGCCCACCGGCTGCCGTTTTCATCCGCGCTGCGTCTACGCGATCCCGAGATGCGCGGGCGAAGAGCCGGCGATGCAACGCCGCGGCGCGACGGAAGCTGCCTGCCATCTCGTCTGAAGCCGTCTGGAGAGCTGAAAGGAGAGCATCTAGACCGGCCCCAGGCACCGACGCACTCACAAAAGCCGCTGATTCACGACTCGCGACACAACCCGTCCTATGCGCTCAGTACTCTCATTCATCGCCAGCACTTTCGGTGTCATCGCCGCCATCTACGTGATGAGCTGCGCCCTGCTCTATTTTCGCCAGGACGCCTCGATCTTCTTTCCGCACCCCAACGACCCGCGGCTGCGACAACAGTGGATGGCCAACCGCATCGAAATCCCGGTGACGGGCGCAACGCTCGAAGGCTGGTGGGCCGACAACCCGGGCGCTGCGACGCCAATCGTGATCCTCTATTTCGGCGGCAATGCCGAGGACGTGCTTTACACGGCAAGCACCGCATCACGTCTCGATGCCCGTCGGCTGCTGGTCGTGAACTATCGCGGATACGGCGGCAGTACCGGCCGGGCCGGTCAGAAGGAACTCTACGAAGATGCCCTCGCTCTCCATGACTACCTGATCCGCAAAGGAACGGATCCACGACACCTGGTCGTCATGGGCCGCAGCCTCGGTTCGGGAATGGCGACGATGCTCGCTGCAAATCGTCCGGTTGCCGGTGCAATCCTGATCACGCCTTTCGATAGCCTGGCGGAGGTCGCCGCCGCTCACTATCCATTCTTTCCCGTTCGTCTGCTGTTGCGTCATCCCTTTCCGTCAAACGAGTGGGCCCGACAGACATCACATCCGGCGCTGATCGTCGCCGCCAGCGACGATTTCATCGTGCCGGCGGTACATGCCCGGCGTCTTGCCGAACATTGGGCAGGTCCCCGGGACGTCCACATCCTGACGGGCGTCGGTCACAACGATGTCGAAGCGAACCCGGACTACTATCCATTGATCAACCGGTTCCTTTCCTCCCTGCCGAAATGACGACTCGCATTGTCCCCCCGCATTGCTTCACGAAAAATGTTACCGGGCTGAGTCGTTGCCTCATGTGAAATGTTACCGGTGACTGCCGGTGTCACCATGCCGCCTCCATCCTCGGAGGAGCACCATGGGCAACAAGATGACGCACGTGTCGCGCGCCGAATTGGCGAACGCCATTCGCGCACGGTATCGATCGGCGACCGGCGAACAGAAGCGCACAATCCTCGATGAGTTCATTGCCGTGACGGGCTACCACGAGAAATCGGCGTATCTGGTGGCACTCGCCGATGGTGAAACGCTTCCCGGCGTAACAGTCGAACCACCAGATCTCTCC
>CAZBKC010000080.1:0-5683 GCA_964492345.1 uncultured Steroidobacter sp.
TACTCCGTCGCCCCCGCGAAGGCGGGGGCCCATCTTGCTGATTCGGATGGATTCTCCCGCGGGATTTCCTTCGGTCACCGCTTTCGCGGGAATGACGAACAAGAGGTAAATCAGAGATTCCCTAAGCCCTGCACTTTCCAGCCAGCAGCCCAGAGCCCAGCAGCCCCTTTTTCATCACACCGGCGGCCTTCCCCGCATCGCGCCTGCGACCAGCGCCACGAGCGTCAGCACCAGGAAGATGAAGAACAGGATCTTGGCGATACCTGCCGCAGCGCCTGCGATGGTGCTGAAACCCAGCACCGCTGCGATGATCGCGACGATGAAGAACGTAAGTGCCCACGACAACATAGGACCTCCTGCAGACTACGTCGGAACATGCTCTGCCACGCAACGTCCCAGCGATTCCCGGGTTCCGGTCATTTGCCTGCTGTCGCAGCAACCCGTGCAGAGCGACCGGGAACCTTGTGTTCACCGTGGACGTTTCACCGACGAACGCGGACACATTGAGTTCGCAACAGAAGCGAGGATACCCATGAAGATGAAGCCCCTGATGCTGGCAGCGCTTGCCTGCACCCTGTCTATTGGAATTGCAGGCTGCGACAGAAAAGGCCCGCTCGAACAGGCCGGCGAGGAGGTCGACGAGGCCATCGATACGATGAAGAGCGGCGGCGAAGAATCGACGGCGAACAAGCTGGATGATGCTGTCGATGACGTCCGCGAAGGCGTCGATGACGCAGCGGACGAACTCAAGAAGGACTGATCGCCGAAACCTGCGAGCGGGGACACGTCCGGTACGACGCTCCTGTCATCGACGTGCCGCGTGTCCCCCCGGATTTCACATTCCCGATTCGCTCGCTGGCTTGCTGTCGGCGCAAGATGAAGGAATCCGTCAGCAGCCTGCTCTCCTATTGGTTGTAGGAATCGGAGAGGTTTACACAGACTCCCCGCGGGAGAGGGGGCAAGAGCGGAGCGCCTTAACTGAGCGCCATTCATCTCTGTGATCTTCGTGTGAACTTCTTATTCTTCCCGCGGATTGCGCCTGCCGCGCGACCAGTAAGCGGAGGCCGAACTCAGCACGGAGCCACTGGTCGCCTTGACCTTCTTCAACCAGTGCCGGGCACATGCGAATTCGATCTGGAATCAACGAAAAAACTTTTCGATCAGTTCCGCCACGGCCTCGGGCTGCTCGTGGTGCATCATGTGTCCCGCACCGCCGATCGTGACTGTTGTGACGTCGCGGAATATCGACTGCAACTTGTCGGTTGAAATTTCGCCACTCATGCGACGCGCGGCTTCCGATTCATCGCCGACGACATACAGGACGGGCGCAGCGATCTGTTTCCAGCAAGCCTCCGCCTGATCCCGCTGATACAGCACAGGATTCGTGCGTTTGTGTCGCGGATCGGCCCGCAGCTCCACGACGCCATCGTCACGTCGTGCGGCCCAGGACTGTGCAATGAAGACGATATGGCTGGCCGGGGTGCGGGGATTGCGACGGGTCAGCACTTTTTCGAACTGGGCAAAGCTCTCGTACCTGGCGAAGGCGCTGCCGTTGACGATTTCGTCGAGCCATTCGCGGTAGTGCTGCGGCGCCTGATCCGGTGCGGTCCGCGGCAGACCGAAGCCTTCGAGACCGACCAGTTGACGGATGCGTTCGGGACGAACGCCCGCGTACATCAGGGCGACGTTGCCCCCCATGCTGTGACCGACCAGACGCACGGGCCGGTCGGGCGCAAGACGGCCCAGCATTGCATCCAGGTCGGCCAGGTAGTCGGGAAACCAGTAACCGTCCTCGGGCCACTGCGTACGACCGAAACCGCGCGCATCGAAGGCGATCAGCGTGTGGCGCTGCGACATCGCATCGACGACGAACTGCCAGGTTTCACCGGTGTCGCCCCAGCCGTGCAACAGCACGATGGGCTCGGGATCGGTGCCCACCCATCGATACATCTGGAAATCGAGACCCCGCAATCGAAGCGTCTCGAGAATGGGAGCGCGACGGACGACGTAGTTCATGAGCGCGGGACGGGGAGCGGCTCGAACCGCTTCAGCGGCTGCGGTGGGCAGAAGAAATGAAAAGGGCGCCGGCAGATGGCCTGGCGCCCTCAATCGACAACACTCTCGGCAACAACCTCGGACGGCAACCTGAGCTACGGATCACTCGGGAATGCGCACGATGCTGGCCAGGGTGCCCATCGAATCCTCGTTCGACGATTCGGCCGGTGCCGGTTCCGGTGTCGCCTGCACCACCAGAGGTGCCGGTGCCTTCGGAGCCTTCCTCTTCGACCTGGCCTTGGCTTTCACTTTCGCCTTGACCTTCGCCTTTGCCTTGACCTTCGCCCTGGGCTTGCTCTTCGCCTTTGCCTTTGCTTTTACCTTCGACTTTGCTTTTACCTTCGACTTTGCTTTCGCCTTTGCCTTTGCCTTTGCCTTCTTCTGCGGCGGACGAACGATGCTCGCCCTGACCTTCTTTTTAGCCTTCTTCTTGCTGGTCCTCTTCTTGCCCGCCTTCTTCTTCGTCGCCATGAGTCACCTCCGGGTCAGTCCCCGTGTTTCGATCCATGTTGCACAATTTGTGGCGTCAAACGCCGCTTTCGATATTACACGCACCGCAGGCGCTGGTGCATGATGCATGCACAGCATGTTTGCTGCGCATTCCATGACCGATAACGATCCACACTTCGAGAGCATCGTGCTGCAGGCGCAGGCTCTGGCGCCGCGCGAACGCGCCGACTTCGTGCGCAACGCCTGCGGCTCCGACGAGACCCTGCTGTCGCGCGTACTGATGATCCTCAGCGAAGACGACCCGGTTGCCTGGGATGACATCGAGAGCGAATCACCGTCCGGAATCGCCGTCGAGCCGATCGAAGGACAGCGTCTCGGCCCCTACCGGATCGTGCGCAAACTCGGGTCCGGCGGCATGGGTGACGTGTACCTGGCCGAACGTGCCGACGAGGAATACCAGCAGCGGGTCGCCATCAAGCTGGTTCGTGCCGGTGCCTTCACGCCGCAGATCCAGGGACGCCTGCGCACCGAGCGCCAGATCCTGGCCAAGCTGCAGCATCCGAACATCGCCCGGCTGCTGGATGGCGGTCGTGCGCCCGACGGGACGCCCTACCTCGTCATGGAATACATCGAAGGCGATCCCATCGATGTCTATTGCGACGAGCGCCGCTTGCCGCTCATGGAACGCATCGCCCTGGTCCGGACCGTCTGCGCGGCCGTGCAGTACGCACACCAGAACCTGATCGTTCATCGCGACCTGAAACCCAGCAACATCCTCATCACGCCCGCCGGCGAGGTGAAGCTGCTCGATTTCGGCATCGCCAAGCTGCTCGATACGCGGCATTCGGCGCATACGCTGGCCGTCACCCACATGGACTACCGGGTCATGACCCCGGCCCATGCGAGTCCGGAGCAGGTGCGCGGCGACACCATCACGACCGCCAGCGATATCTATGTCCTGGGTGTTCTCCTTTTCGAACTCCTGAGCGGCCGCAAGCCTTTCCAGTTCGTGGGCAGCCGCCTGACCGACATGGAACGCATCATCTGCGAGCAGGAGCCGCCCCTGCCCAGCGACATGATCGGACGGGCACGACAGGAAGCGCCTGGCATCCTGGCCTCGATCGTCGCCTGCCGCTCGACCACGGCAAGCCGGCTGCAGCGCGACCTGCGCGGCGATCTCGACAACATCGTCCTGATGGCCATGCGCAAGAACCCGCTGCGCCGCTATCGCTCGGCCGAGCAACTGTCTGCAGATCTCGAACATCACCTGAAAGGCGAGCCGGTGCAGGCCACCCGCGACAGCTGGCTGTACCGGACCCGGAAATTCATCGCCAGGCACACGCTGCCCGTTGCGCTGTCCGCGGTCGCCATCCTGTTGCTCGCCACCTTTGCCGTCATCACTTTCATCCAGGCACGCCACCTGGCGCACGAACGTGACGTGGCGGCCACCGAACGCTCGCGGGCCGAGCAGGTCTCCTCGTTCCTGGTCGAGCTGTTCCAGTTGTCCGATCCGTCGAAGAGCCGCGGCAACCAGGTCACTGCGCGCGAACTGCTGGATATCGGTGCCCGCCGTGTCAGCGTCGGGCTGGACGATCAGCCGGAAACGCGCGCGACCCTGCTCGGCACCATCGGTCGCGTGTACAGCAGCCTGGGTCTGTACCCGGATTCGGTCGGCCTGCTCGAAGAAGCGCTCGAGTCGCGTATTGCCATTCACGGGCCGGAGCACGAAGCAGTGGCCGCAGCCAGGGTAGACCTGGGTAATGTCCTGTGCGAACAAGGCAAGCTCGATGACTGCGAACGGCAGCTGGGCACGGCCCTCGCCATGCAGCAGAAACTCAGCGGTCCGACTGCGATCGGGATCGCACCCACGCTGCTCGCTTACGCCCGGCTGTCGCAGCAACGCGGTGCACTGGACGTCGCGGAAAAGTATTTCGAGGAGAGCCTGGCGCTGTATCGACGCCACGGTCAGGAGCGTTCGACCGAAGCGGCCTCAGCCATGAATGACATGGCCGGCCTGTACGTGTATCGAAGCGACTTCGCGAAGGCGGAAACGCTGTATCGCGCGGCCCTTGACATCGACCGGCAGTCGCTCGGCCAGGATCATCCCCAGGTGGCCATGCATGTCCACGACATCGCCGTCGCGCTGCAGATGCAGGGCAAGCTGCCGCAGGCCGAGCCCCTGTACGTCGAATCGACGCAGATGCTGCGGCGGATTCTCGGCCCGACCCATCCCACCACCCTCGATGCGCTGGCCAACTATGGCCGCTATCTGCGGCGTACCGGCAATCTCGATCGCGCGGAACAGGTCCTCAACGATGTGCTGGTGAACGATCGTATTGCGCGCGGGCCGCAGCACGCCTTCGTCGGTCACGATCTCGTCAGCATCGCCAATGTGCGGCTCGACCGCGGCAACTTCGCAGGTGCCGAGCAGGATCTGCACGCGGCCCTTGCCATCTACTCCAATGCGCTGCCCGCCGAACATCCCTATGTCGCTTCCGCGCTTGCGGCACTCGGCCGTGCGCAACTCGGCCGGGGCGATGCGCCCCAGGCGGAAAAGACGTTGCGACAGGCCATCGCGATGGCGGAGAAATCGCTCGCGCCCGACAGCGCACCGGTCGTGGTCGCCAGGACCGTGCTCGGACTCAGCCTGTACGAACAGGGCCGGATGGCCGAGGCCGAACCTCTGCTGAGCGCGAGCTATCCGATGATCGTGACGACGCAGGGCGAGGAAGCCGCGCTGTCGCGGCAAGCGCGCGCGGCGCTCGATCGCATCCGGGAAACGAAGGGTTTCACACAGGGGTGACGGAGTCCGGACACAACAGACAAGAAGTTCACACAGAGATCACAGAGGGCACAGAGAAAAGCGGTTCGGAATTTCCTACTCCGGACTCTGTGCCCTCTGTGATCTCTGTGTGAAATCCGGCTCTTCCTGCCCTGACAAACTCAGCCCGGAGATTTCCCGCCGAGGAACATCCGGTACGCCGGGTTGTCCGTCTCCTCGGCAAACACGTACTTGAGTTCCCGCACGTGCAGGTCGAAGTCGACGCTCTCCGAGGGCGGCACCTGCACGCCGGCGAGTACGCGGCCGTAGTCCGAGCCGTGATTGCGGTAGTGGAACAGCGTGATGTTCCAGCGTGTGCCGATGGCATGCAGGAACTTGAGCAGCGCCCCCGTCCGT
>CAZBKC010000080.1:5693-6646 GCA_964492345.1 uncultured Steroidobacter sp.
GGCCGCCGACCATGTAGCGCACGTGCAGCTTGGCCATCTCGTTGTCGCTGAGGTCCACCACCGGATAGCCGGCGTCCCGCAGGTTGCGGATCGCCTCCTCCTTTTCTCGATGCCCGTCGGACAAAGCCAGTCCCACGAACAGGTGCGCCGCGCCGTTCTGGCTGTAGCGATAGTTGAACTCGGTGACGCTGCGCCGGCCGACGGTCTCGCAGAAGCGCAGGAAGCTGCCCTTCTGCTCGGGAATCTCCACTGCGATGGTCGCCTCGCGCTGACCGCCGATGTCGCCGCGCTCGACGACATGCCGCAGCCGGTCGAAGTTCATGTTGGCGCCGGAATTGATCGCGATGAAGGTACGGCCCTCGCAATTCTCGCGCGCCACATACTTCTTCATACCCGCGACGCCGAGCGCACCCGCCGGCTCGACGATGGCGCGGTTGTCTTCGAAGATGTCCTGGATCGCGGCACAGATCTCGTCGTTGCTGACCACGATCACTTCATCGACGTACTGCTGGCACAGCCGGAACGGTTCTTCGCCGACCCGGCGCACGGCGACACCATCGGCAAAGGTGCCGACGCGCTCCAGGCTCACGCGCTTGCGCGCCTGCAACGACCGGTACATCGCATCCGCGTCCTCCGGCTCGACACCGATGACGCGGATCTTCGGAAACAGATTCTTCACATAGACCGCGATGCCCGAGATCAGGCCGCCACCGCCGACCGGGACGAAGATGGCGTCGATCTCCTCGCCGGCATGCTGACGCAGGATTTCCACGCCGATGGTTCCCTGTCCCGCGATGACGTCCGGATCGTCGAACGGATGAATGAACGCGAGCTGCCGTTCGCGCATGAGCTGCATCGCATGCTCATACGCCTGGTCGTAGTCCTCGCCATGGAGCACGGCATCGCCGCCGCGATCGAGCACGGCACGCACCTTGATCTGCGGCGTCGCCACC
>CAZBKC010000080.1:6656-10512 GCA_964492345.1 uncultured Steroidobacter sp.
CCGGAATGCCGCGACGCTTCGCTGCGAGGGCCACACCCTGCGCATGGTTGCCCGCCGACGCACAGATCACGCCGCGGCTGGCGGCGGTCTGCGACAGGTGCGAAATGCGGTTGTAGGCACCGCGAATCTTGAACGAGAACACCGGCTGCAGGTCCTCTCGCTTGAACAGCACCGCGTTGCCGAGCCGCCGGCTCAGCCGCGGCGCGGCTTCCAGCGGCGATTCGACGGCGACGTCGTAGACGCGTGCCTTGAGGATGCGTTCGAGATATTCGTTGGGCATTGTGAGCAGGACGTGGCCAGGCCGGGTACGGTAGCAGGAAAGTAGGCAATAATACCGGCCTCACCTGGCCCAGCTTTTCCTTCGATGCACGATTCCGACCGCGACCCCACTGCACGCCTGACCCGCCGCGATCTGCTGGCATCCACCGTCACGGGCGCCTTGACGACTGTCGCCCTGGGTACGGGCGGGAGTGCCCGGGCGCAATTCGAGCCGCCCGCCATCACGAAGGAACTGTGGCAATGGGTCCGCGTACAACCGGTCGCAGATGTCCGCGACGCCTGGATGAATACCGCCAGCATCGGTTCCACCCTGAGGCTGGCGATGGCGTCGGAATACCGGGCGCGCGAAATCCAGAGCAATGAGCTGCCGTCCTTCGCGGGCAGCGACCGCTGGAGCAACGAAAGCACCCGCCTTGCCGGACGGTTCGCACGATTCGTCGGCTGCGAGCCGGACGAGGTGCTGTTCACCCGCGGCGCAGGCGAGGGTCTGAGCTTCGTCGCCGCAGGACTCGATCTGTCGAGCGGTGACGAGGTGCTCATGACGACGCAGGAACATCCTGCGGCGCTGAGCCCCTGGCTCACGCTGGCGCGTCGCCGCGGCATCGTCGTCAAGCAGGTCGGACTGCCCGCGCTGCCGCCGACCTCCCAGCTGCTGTTCGATGCAGTGGCGGCGGGCTTTACCGAACGCACCCGCGTACTCGTCCTGAATCACATCCAGTACGCGGATGGCACGGTAATGCCGGTTCGCGACCTGTGCTTTCTCGCCCGTCAGCGCAATGTCGTTTCGGTCGTGAACGGGTCGCAGGCACTGGGCATGATTCCCTTCCAGTTGCGTGACCTCGCCTGCGATTTCTACGCGGCAGGCTTTCACAAGTGGCTCGCCGGATCGCAAGGCAGCGGGCTGCTGTTCGCGCGGCGGGAAATGCAGGAGCGCGTGTGGCCGACCGAACCGCGCGGCTTCGACGCATCGCCGCCGACCGACACACCCACGCGCTCGGCGGGCAACGATGGCGTACCTGCAGCGTTGCATCGCTTCGGCAACGTCGTTCCGCAGTTATGGGCCGCCTTGCGCGGCAGCGAGGCGGCACTCGATTTTCAGGAGCAGGTCAGCCGCGCGCGTATAGAGGCGCGCATGCGCGAACTCGTGCTGTACGCGCGCATGCGTCTGCCGCAGGTTCCGGGCGCCGAGATTCTCACGCCGGGCGCGCCGGGCCTGTGGGCGGGCATTCTCACGTTCAGGCTGCCGGGCCGTGTCGCGAAGGATGTCGCCGGGGCGCTTGCCCGCATCAATCGCGTCCATCTTGCGGCGCTGAACTGGCCGACTACGGCCGACGCCCTGCGCCTGTCGCTGCACATCTTCAATTCGCACGACGAGATCGATCGGCTGATCGGCGGCCTGCAACAACTGCCGAAGCTGTAAAGATGGAGCGCTCCTACCTGCTGCTGACCGGGGCCCTGAGCGGGCTGGTGAGCCTGCTCGCCCATTCGGTGATCTGGTCGATCGCCGAGATGCTCCGTCCACGTCTGCGGGCCGCGAATGCGTCGAACCATCAGCTCGATGTGCCCGACATCCTGCTGCATCTGCTCGCCGGTATCGGGCTGGGCGGACTGTTCTGGATCAGCTGGGGACTGGCCGCGCTGGTCGATGTCACCTGGTGGCAGCGTGGACTGATCTTCGGCGGCATCACGAGCGTGATGCTCGCATCACCGGCGGTCGTCAGCATCGCGAGAGCCGGGCAGATGAACTCCGGCACGACCCTGCTCATTGCGAGCCGCTGGCTGACGACGTGTGTGATTGCAGGACTGGCGTGTGCGTGGAGCTGGCAGCGGAGCGTGTGAAAAAAGGGCTGCTGGGCTCTGGGCTGCTGGGCTCTGGGCTGCTGGCCAGAAGCCAGAGCCGAGGCTTCTGAATTCTGGTCTGGCCAGCAGTCCAGAGCCCAGTACCCAGCAGCCCCTGCCGCTATCTGTCGAGAAATTCCTTCGCCACCGCAGCGAACCGCTGGGGCGCCGCGCTGATGAAACCCTGTCCGTAGTCCGACAGGTCGATCATCGTGGAGCTCGGCAACGCAGACCGGGCACGCGGTGCCGTCTCCCAGAACTCGTCCTTCAGCCGCATCACGAGGGTCTGCTGGCGCACCAGCGGCAGCCGTTCGCCGACCGCGTATTCGGCCATGGCAGCAACCGCGCGGGCACCGGATGCACCGGCGCGCAGTCGATCACTGAAGTCCCCCGCAACCGCGTTCACCGGGACGCCGGGACCGCGATTCTCGAGCGCACGGCGCCAATCCTCGACCACATCGCTGCCGTCTTCACGCATGGCCTGCGGCAGCATGGTCACGCGATCCTGCGGCGAGTAGCCGGGCACGCCCCAGACCATCATGCGGCGGACCTGCTGCGGCCGCGCGATGGCCAGTTCCGCACCGATCAGCGTACCCAGCTGGTAGCCGAACACGTCGATGGAGCGCAGGCGCAGGCTGTCCAGGAAATCGCCGATCGCGCCGGCCAGATCCGCAACCGAGAACTTCGCGGTCGGCGCATCCGAGGTGCCGTGACCTGGCAGATCGATGGCATAGACGCTGCGATCGTTGCCCAGCTCACGCAACATCGGCGCGAAGAAGCGACCTGAACCGCCGGCATGATGCAGACACAGCAGCGGCGTACGTTCGTCGAAGCCACCGCCGGACGGATACGCGGTCCACACATGAACCTGGCCGAACCGCGATTCGGCATAGGAGCGGCGGATATGAACCGAAGCGGGCTGCGGTAGCGGTAGACGGCTGCGATGTTTGGCTTGAATCACGTTGAGGAAATCCTCGTTGGTATGCGCCACTGTGCAAGCAGCTGCGCAGTGTTCGACGAATGAGTGCAGATCTTACGATCGCGTCCGCGGACGGAAATGGATGCAGGTCTCAGGCTGGTAACTGCGGCGTCATTTCCCGACCCGCGCAGGCAACTTACGTCACCTTCGATACACTCTGGGAATGCGAACTGGCAGTCGAGGTTCCTGATGAGCATCACAGTTCCGGCAAGTGCCCGAATTAAGGGAAAACCGCAGGCAGCGCTGATTCTCTGTGCCGCGTTCGCAGTCTTCGCCTCGACGGCCGCAATGGCAGCCGAACCCTACACGGCCGAAGCCATGTGGAAGCTGAAGCGACTCGGGGCCCCGGCAATTTCGCCGGACGGGCGCCTCGCGGTCGTGCCCGTCACCACCTACGACATCGAGAAGAACAAGGGCGACAGCGATCTGTGGCTCATCCCGACGAAGTCCGGAAAACCGCGCCAGCTCACGAGCGGCCCGGCTGGCGATTCGTCACCGACGTGGAGTCCGGATGGAGAACTCATCGCCTTCGTTTCCAAGCGCGGCGACGACAAGGAATCGCAGATTTATGTCATCCCGGTCGACGGCGGCGAAGCACGTCGCGTGACCGACGTACCGACCGGCGCCGGCTCGCCGAAATGGTTTCCGGATTCGCGCCGGATCGCCTTCATCGCCTCGGTGTGGCCGGACCTGAAGACGTGGCCCGAAACGCAGGCACGCCTGCAGGAACGCGCCGACTCGAAAATGACGGCCAAGGTC
>CAZBKC010000081.1:0-10269 GCA_964492345.1 uncultured Steroidobacter sp.
CATTCCCGCGCAGGCGGGAATCCATCCGGCTCGACAAGCTGGATTCCCGCCTGCGCGGGAATGACGATGCCTTCAGCTCGCCAACATCTCCGCATTGGCCGTCAGCAGCTTTTCACCGATGGCGTCCCGGCGCCAACCTGTCGTCATGTGGTCGGAGCGTCCCGAGAAAACGATCTGTTCGATATCGCGCCGTGTCGCCAGCAGTTCCGGTGCGACCTCGAGCCGCTGCGCTTCGCTGCGGACCAATGCCAGCAGCCTGCTGGCGCGTGCAACCAACGCCGGGTCCGGTCGACCAGGAATGGTGGCAGGTGCTTCTGACGCTGCGTTCGCCCGTCCCTGCTTGACCAGGTCGACGATTGCTTCGCTGCGCTTGTGCAGGAAATTGCTGGACAACCCTTCGACGGTGTCGAGTTCGACCCGGCTGGTGGGCATGCGCTCCGCGATCGCCCGCAGGGATTCATCGGCAAGGATCCAGCCGCGCGGTTTGTCCTTGCGCATTGCGCGCGTCTCGCGCCACTGCGCGAGGAGCTTGACCGTCGCGCGCTGATCGGGCCGCAGGCGTTCGAGTCCCTTCAGGCGGCGCCATGCATCGGCAGGTTCGATGCGATAGAGGGATGGGTCCTCCATGTCCCGCGCTTCTTCGGCCTGCCATTCCATCCGGCCGCGCGCCGACAGCGCAGCCCGCAGGTCGAGGTACAGCGGGACCAGGTAGCGCACGTCGTCGGCGGCATAGTCGAGTTGTTCCGCCGACAGCGGACGACGGCTCCAGTCGGTGCGCGTATGGGCCTTCGGCAGGGTGTGGCCGAGCCGCTCGGCGATGAGCGTCGCATAGCCGACCTGGGCCGGCGAACCCAGCAATGCCGCCGCGACCTGCGTGTCGAAGATAGGTCCGGGCACCGAAGCGACCGACGCCTGACCGTCCGTCGATGGCGGGGTCATGGCCTGCGTCAGCACTTCCAGATCCTGTCGCCCCGAATGCAGCACCTTGAGGCGGCTGCGATCGTTGAGGAACGTCCAGAGCGGCTGCAGGTCCACCCCGGCGAGCGGATCGATGATGGCGCAGGCATCGGCCGTGGCTACCTGGATCAGGCAGAGACTGGCGTAGTACGTCCGTTCGCGCATGAACTCCGTGTCCAGCGCCACGAAGTTGCTGCCCGACAGCATTTTCAGCGCCGGCCCCAGTTGTGCGTCGGTCGTGATCAGGAGTGCTGGCGGCATGACGTGTACAATCGGCTCTGTAATCTCATGCTGAAATTATTGCAAACCTTCATCGACATTGCGCTGTGGCGCAAGGGTCCGCAGGACCTGCCGACATCGCGTTTCCTCTTGATGCTGGTGCTCGGCATTTATGTGGCCGCGAGTTTTGTTCAGGTGCAGTTGCTGGATCTGCGATTGAGCACCGCATTCGTGATCGTCGGTGTCGATGTGGTGATGATGATGCTGTGGCTGTGGCTGGTGCTCGGATTCTTCGGGCGCAGCCAGCGATTCATCCAGACATTGACTGCAATGTTCGGCGTCGGCGCATTGCTGGCAGCGGTCGACATCGTCGTCGCAGCCGTACAGCTTGCTGCGGGAGATTCGTCGGGCCAACCTTCGAATCTCTGGCTTTCGCTGCGCTTTCTCGCCATTGCACTGATCATGGGGCGTATCTTCATGCATGCGCTCGACCGTGGCCTGCTGACTGGCATGGCACTGACTGTCGCCATCGTCTACTCGACTGGCGCAGTGGTGCAGATGATCGTCAGTCGGCTGCATGGCTGACCCGCGTTTCCGGACTCATCGCAGAATAGACACATGCACGTTCACATTCTCGGCATCTGCGGCACATTCATGGGAGGCATTGCGGCGCTGGCGCGTGCCGCCGGCCACAAGGTGACGGGATCCGATCAGAACGTCTACCCGCCGATGTCGGATCAGCTCGCCGCTCTGGGGATCGAGCTGATCCAGGGCTACGATCCCGGGCAGCTGTCGCTCAAGCCGGAGGTCGTCGTTGTCGGCAACGTCATGAGCCGCGGCAATGCACTGATCGAGGCGCTGCTCGAAAGCGGCATTCCCTATACCTCCGGCCCGGAATGGTTGTCGCGCCATCTGCTCGCAGATCGATGGACACTGGCTGTCGCCGGAACGCACGGCAAGACGACGACCTCGAGCATTCTCGCGTGGATTCTCGACTACGCGGGACTGGACCCGGGATTTCTCATCGGCGGCGTTCCGGGCAATTTCAACGTCACCGCGCGCGCGGGCGGCGGCAGGTTCTTCGTCGTGGAAGCCGACGAGTACGACACCGCGTTCTTCGACAAGCGCGCCAAGTTCGTCCACTACCGTCCGCGCACGGCCATCCTCAACAATCTCGAGCATGACCACGCCGATATCTATCCGGATGTCGCGGCGATCCAGTGGCAGTTCCATCAGCTCCTGCGCATGGTCCCGCGCAATGGGCTCGTCGTAGCCAATGCCGGCGATGCCAATGTCATGCATGTCATCGACATGGGGTGCTGGACGCCGGTCGAGCGCTTCGCGAGCGATACGCGAAGCGATACAGCGTGGTACGTGGCCGTCGAACCGGGCGGCGACTATTCATCCTTCGCCATCATGGAAGGCGATCGTCGCATGGCCGAAGTGCGCTGGTCGCTGCTCGGGCGCCACAATGCAGAGAACGCGCTGGCCGCCGTTCTCGCGGCTCGGCACGCCGGCGTTGAATTGCAGGTCGCCGTTGCTGCATTGAGTGAGTTCAAGGGCGTGCGGCGGCGGCTCGAAGTCCGCGGCGTAGTGGATGGCATCACCGTCTACGACGACTTCGCGCATCACCCAACCGCCATTGCCACGACCATCGACGGTCTGCGTCGGCGTATAGGCAAGGCACGGTTGTTCGCAGTGCTGGAACCGCGTTCGAACACGATGAAGCTGGGTTCGCACCAGGAGGCGATCGCGGGCTCGCTCGCAGGGGCGGATCGCGTCTGGCTGTATCAGGGACCCACAGTCAAATGGGATGTCGCGGGTGCGGTGGCGAGCCTCGGTGAGCGGGCGCGAGTATCGAACGACATCGCCGCGCTGGTCGCAGAACTGCGTAACGCCGCGCGCAACGGCGATCATGTGTTGATCATGTCGAACGGTGGCTTCGAAGGGATTCATGGCAAGCTGCTGGCGAGCCTGGGCGGGCGGGCGTTGACGGTTGGCCGTTGACCGTTGACGGCAAGAAAGATGAAGAAGCGAATCTCGAAGGAAGCGGCCGACCCTCCGGCCGTCAACGGCCAACCGTCAACCGCCAACCCGCATCACGTTCCCCTGTTTCCGCTCAACGCCGTCCTGTTTCCGGGAGGCCCCCTCAAACTGCGCATCTTCGAAGCGCGCTATGTCGACATGATCGGGCGGTGCATGCGCGAAGGCACGCCCTTCGGTGTCGCCATGATCGTCAATGGTGTGGAAGCGGGCGGCGACGCGCAGACGGTGGCCGTCGGTACGGCTGCACGGATCGTGGATTTCGAAAAGCTGCAAGACGGCCTGCTCGGAATCACCGCGCTCGGGGATCGATCGTTCAGAATCCGCTCGGTATCCCGCCAGGCCGATGGGCTCAACATCGCAGCGATCGAATGGCTGCCGGCCGAACCCGGACTGCCGGTGCCGGATGAGTGCGCGTACCTCGTGCGCCTGTTGCAGCACGCACTGCCGCAGCTCGCACCAGTCTACGATTTCACACCGATCCGCTACGACGATGCGGCCTGGGTGAGCGCGCGCATCGTCGAAATTCTTCCATTGCCGCTGGAGGAGAAGCAGCGCTGCCTCGAGATGCAGGATCCGCTGCAGCGGCTGGAGCACCTGCGGATGCGTGTCAGGGTCGAGGCGGTCGAGCAGGAAGAAGACCTGCAGTAGGTCAGCGCGTCTGCGCGCGACGTGCCAGCAGTTGATAGACCACGACCAGCACACCCATCCACGCCACGGTGCCCCAGCCGATCACTTCGTCGTACGAACCGACCAGCCAGTTCGCACTGCTGTCCGGGTTGAACTCGGTAATCACTGTGTTGAGGTAGAGCAGGCAGACCCAGGCTGCGTGCATGCCGATGCACAATGCGACGGCGCCGCTTCGCGCGCGTGCAATCGCCAGAAGGACGCCCACGGCGAACAGGGCGAGAAACGAATCCAGAATTCTGAGCGGATCGTCGTAAGCGAGGAACATGCGGCTGAGAACGGTGAATCCGCTGTCCCACTCGATTTCGTCGCGCGGCACGCGCAGGCGCCCGTCGAGGAAGTGCACCGACGCGTACAGCAGGCTCGGCAGCACGATGGCGAGCAGGCGCCCGGACTCGCGTTCGATCGCGGTAAACAGATAGCCGCGAAAGAAGATCTCTTCAATGAGCGAGACCCCCAGGCCGGTCAGCAATCCCTTGACGAGAACCTTCGCAACCAGACCGACGGTGATTTCGATCTTGGGATCTGCAATTCGCACATCGAGCCAGTACAGCGAGAACAGCAGCGGCGCGATGATCAACGCGCCGACGAGCAGTCCGATCCCGAGTTGCTTCCAGAACTGCCGGTGCGGCAGTCCCAACCCGGCGGACTGCCTGTCCGTCAATCGCCAGCGGCGCACCAGCCAGATCATGCCGATGATGGCTGCCAGCATCGCGAGTCGATGCAGGATGCGATGAATGGGCTGGTCGTCGAGCAGTCCGACCAGCAGCCAGAGGGGGTATGCCAGCGCAGCGGCGGCGATCAGGGAAACGGCGAATAGCAGCAGGATCGAACCAAACGAACGCATCGATTACGCAACCTTCAGCGAACGAGTCCCGCTGCGCGTCGGCGCGGCGTTTCTCGATAAAGACACCCGATATCCTCTCGAGCAGCCAGGACAGGGCGGCCAGAATGCGGTCGCCGCCTGATGGCCCGCAATCACTTTCATTCGACCAGGGGACCAGCTCATGGATGAAGCCAGAGCACTTTCTATCGTGTCGGCCCTCGCCAACGGCGTCAATCCGGCGACCGAATGCGGACTAAGGCAGAGAGGTGCGCGACCTACGCAACCGCGCGTCAGTCGCGCCCGAAGAGCCTCTTCAGGCGCTGACGCATCACGCGCCCCAGTTTGCGCGCACCGAATTCACCGAAACCATGTCGCGAGATATCTATGAATGCATTCGGCACCCGCTCGCCACTGAAGGCGTTGACCATGCGCTTCATGGTGGCGATGTCAATGAGCTTGCGAAATCTGATGAGGCCGCGAAACGGATCGGAATGCATCGGTGTGTAGTACGCACAGTTCTCGAAGTAATAGTGAGTGACCTGTGACCATCGGGTCTTTGACACAGAGCGAAGAAGCGTCGGACGCGAGGCTAGAGCCCGAGCCAGCGTCGCGGCACTAACAGTTTGAACGCCTGTTCCAGAGCCCGGCGGCGCATGCCGCGTTGGCGGATACCGCGCCAGATCGGACCGAACCAGCGGTGACGAGGCAGGTGCAGTAATGCCTCGCGTGAGTCGGCGCCGATCCGGTACATGGCGATGATCTGTTCGGCGATTGCGCGACGATCGGCGGGCAGATGCGGCAGCGAAAACAGACACCGCTCGTGGTCTGCGGCGATCTCCCGGTACATGCGCAGCGTGCGTTCGTAACGCTGACGGCGCAGACCGCGTTCTTTCCCGTTCCGGGCGAAAATCCAGTCTCCCAGATTTTCGCCGTGCCGCCGATAAAGCACGAGTGATTCGCGAAGGCAGTACACGTTGCCGAACAACGTGGCGCGCAGTGTCAGCATGTTGTCTTCGACGATACCCTGAAGGGGCGGCATGCCGACAAGCAGCTCGCGACGCACGGCCATCGAGGCCCCCAGCAGAGTGACGAATTTCCCATGCAGCCAGAATGCGCGCTGGTCCATTGGAGAGGGCAGGTAGTAGCAGTCACGTCGGAGAATCGCGCCTCTTTCATCAATGGTGTCGACGCTGGAACCCACTGCATAGGCATCCGGGTGCTGGGCAAACGCTGTCAACAGTCGCTCCACACGGGTAGGCAATGAAACATCGTCACCTGCCATGAAAACGAGGATTGAGCCAACGGTAAGTGGTGCGACGGTTGCTATATGAGCGCACAGTCCGACATTACGATCATTGCGGCGTACGATGATCTGATGCGGACCTGCATATGCGCGCACGTATTCGAGTGCGAGCTCATATCCTCGGTCATCCGATGCGTCGTCAGAAACAATGATCTGGCACGGAACGGCTTGCGACACCGCCCCTTCCAGTGCTTCGATGACGGTCTTCTCCATTCGATAGGTCAACAGCAATATGCTGGCCGCATAGGGAGTCGTTGCGATAGGGGGGCGATCAGTCACAGTAGGCGTGCCGATTGGTCAGTTGCTTCGTACGCAGCCCGAGTGCGTAGCTCACGCTTTTTCGCAGGCGCCGCACCAGACTCCATCTCGGTATGGCGAATACTCGTGCCTGATGTTGCAACAAGAATCGTGCGAGCGGCCAGGAGAACCATTGTGTTTGATGGGTGTTCCACAATCGGAGCAGTTCTGCTGTAAAGGTCTGGTTCTTCCCGGGCAGGTGCGCCAAGGCTGAGAGCCGGATGCCGATGTCGCGTACCCGCCGGGAGCGGTAGCCCCGGATGTGACGCTCCCTGGAGCGGGATCGCAGGATATCCGTAACGTTATTCTCGTGCTGGCGGTAATACACGACGGCTTCCGGAACGTAGTGGACTCCGGCCTGAGAGGCCGCCACTGCCGCGATCCACCAGTCGTAAAGAAAACCTGACGGAATCGGCAATGCTTTGGGCAGGAGCGTTCGCCTGAACAGCATGCTGTGTCCCGATACGCAATTGGCGTAGGCGAACGCCGCGGGATCCGTGGTGCTGAGCATGTGCATCTTCTCGGACATCCGCAGCTGCAGGGATTTTCCTGCCTCATTCATGAGTTCCGAGTCGCCATACACCACATCGTGGTCGCCCATCAGCGGCTCAAGCAGATCCAGCTTCTGCGGAATCCAGATGTCGTCCTGATCGCAGGGCGCGATCAGCTCGCCGCGGCACAGTGAGGTGGCCCATTCAAAATTTTGCGTGAGCCCGAGGTTCGTCGTGTTGACGTGAACCGAGATACGCTCATCGCGGCCAGCATACTGCCGCAGGATCGCTACAGTTTCATCGGTCGACCCATCGTCGCATGCCACCACCTCGATGCGCGGGTACGTCTGCGCCAGAACGGAATCGAGCAGCCAGGGCAGGTACCGCGCTCCGTTGTAGGTGCACAGTGCAATGGATATCAGTGGTCGAGTCTCGGACATGTAAGCCGGAACTGTCAGATGTCTGGAGGATTCTGCGTCCGTCACTGGTGGAAAGCGGGACTTCGTAAGCCGAGTGGCGCCAGTGTAACTGTCGGCTGGAGGCTCTGTCATCGCGCCTGCCTTGGTACACTGCCGACACGTCGTGCATTGGGAGAGATGTTTGCGCATCGCATTCTGTCGGAGGGCCTCGTTTGCGGGCCTGGCTGTGATCTGGCTCATGCCGTTCAATGCGACGGCGCGCGGCGCCAGTCCTTATCTGCCGCTCAATTTGTCGCCGGCGATCGAACGCCAGATCGAACGTGTATTGATCCTCGCCGGCAAGCCCGTGATGTCCCGGCCGATTGCGGCGGCCACTGTGCTGGATGCGCTGCCCGCGGCCTGCGCGCGCGACCGGTCCGTCTGCGAAGAGGTCCGTGCCTACCTGCGCATGTACATGCGCTCGTGGAGTATCAGCAGCGTGAAGCCCGAGATCGCTGTGACCAGCGGTGATTCTGAAGTCCCCATTCCGAATCGGCACGGACAACGCGTGGATTCTTCATGGCAGGTGAGCGCCAGTGGTCACGTGCAACTGGGCGACTATGTCGTCGTCAATCTGGGCGGCATCGCAAATGACGAAGACGCTACAGCCACGGGGTCGTTTCTCAGCGCTGGTTTTGAGTTCGCGCAGCTCGATATCGGCTATCGGGATCACTGGCTCTCGCCGCTGAGCGACAGCAGTTCGCTGATCAGCACTGAAGCACCGACGATGCCGTCAGTCACGCTGTCGAATTACAAACCGCTGACGCCGCTCGGGATCAGCTACCAGATCTTCGCAGCCAAGATGTCGCATCAGGATGGAATCCAGTACGAGGATACGACGACGGCGGGCAGTCCGCGTCTGGCTGGATTCCAACTGGTCCTCGAACCGGTCACCGGCTACGCCGTGGCAATCAATCGCGAGAGTCAGTATGGCGGCGGCGCACGCAGCGGTAATGAGTGGTCGGATTTCTGGGATGCGTTGACCACCAACAGCAACAATCCGGATATCCAGGGAACGTCGCTGGAGGAAGGAAACAGGGTCGCCTCACTGACCAGCAGCATTCTGTTTCCCGGCAAAGTGCCCATGGCGGTGCGGGCTGAGTACGCAGCCGAAGACAATGCCTATGCAGGCAACCGCCTCTTCGGCGCCACGAATTTTTCCCTGGGCCTGGATTTCCCCATTCTCTGGCAGGACTTCGATCTCACCTACGAAGTGTCGGAATGGCAGAACTCCTGGTACGTGCATCACATCTATCCGCAAGGACTGACCAACGAAGGTCGGGTGATAGGTCACTGGTTCGGTGACGAGCGCGAATTCGGCGACGCCATCGGTGGATCGAGCCAGATGCTTCGTGGCGGCTGGCGTACCCGCTCGGGGAGCTACTGGCAGGCCCTGTATCGCACCATGAAGAACAACCCGGACTGGCGTACCACGCCACGGCCCGGCACTTCCTACAAGCAGATGCAGATGCTCGGTGTAAGTCTGTCGACAACGATCCGCGGCTGGCCTGTCAGCGCGGAAATCAATGTCGGTGAAGACGTGTTCGGCGATTCGTTCGGCCGATTGTCCGCAGCGGTCGATTTTGCAAGCTGGGGACGCGCGAAGTCGGCGGAGCCTTATGCCGACGGGAACACCTCCGGCGCGAATGTCGAATGGTTTGTGGATGTGGGTGTGATCGAGTCGCAAGTCGAGAACATCCTCGACTCCACCATTCCGAACTACAAACTCGACTGGTCCGCGGCCGGGCATATCGGTATCGGCGTCAGGCGGCCCGTCTCGCAGCGCAGTGATCTGGGGGCGCGGGTTGAATGGGACCGCGTCAATGGCGAACAGCTGCTGTCGTTTCGCGCGCTCGACTACCGTTATCGCTGGGGCCGGAAGCTTGCGCTGTCAGCCTTCTTCGGCGTGGGGCGCTATGACGTCAATGAGCTGCCTGCCTATGGCTACTACTGGGGCGGCGGCGTGCAGTATCGCGATGTCTTTCCGAAATGGGACGTGGGGCTCGATCTGCGGCAGTACTACAAACTCGGCAGGGACAAGACCATGCTGCCCAATGAGCCGCCCATTTCGCCCGACCGGACGCGTGTATTTTTTGATATCGATGCGATCGGGTTATCAGTCAGTCGCCGCTTCTGACGGCCGCCACCAAGAATCACCGAGTGCCCACCCGTTGGAAAGCTTTCGCTGCCGCTGCCACGGTCTGTTCGACGTGTTCCGGGCCATGCGCCGCCGATACAAACCCCGCCTCGAACGCCGACGGCGCCAGGTACACGCCTTCATCCAGCATGGCATGGAAGAAGCGTTTGAATCGCTCCACGTCGCATGCCATTACTTCGCGGAAGTAACGCACGGGTGATTTGTCGGTGAAGAAGAGGCCGAACATGCCGCAGACGTGGTTGGTGCTGAAGGGGATGCTTGCGGTGCGTGCCGCGAGATTCAGGCCTTCGATGAGTTGATTGGTGCGTTCGTTGAGTTCTCTGTGGAAGCCGGGAGCGCTGATGGCTTCCAGCGTCGCGAGTCCCGCCGCCATCGCCACGGGATTGCCTGACAGCGTGCCTGCCTGGTACACGGGACCGAGCGGAGCGATCTGTTCCATGATGTCGCGCCGGCCGCCGAAAGCGCCGACCGGCATGCCGCCGCCGATGATTTTGCCGAGGGTGGTCAGGTCCGGCTTGATGCCATACAGGGCCTGCGCGCCGCCGAGTGCGACGCGGAAGCCGGTCATGACTTCATCGAAGATCAGCACGCTGCCGTGACGATTGCAGACCGCGCGCAGGGCTTCGAGGAAGCCCGGCACCGGCAGCACGCAATTCATGTTGCCGGCGACCGGCTCCACGATGATGCAGGCTATATCGCCTCCCATGTCCGCGAAGGTCTGCTGCACCTGGCCGATGTCGTTGTAGGCCAGCGTGATGGTGTGTGCCGCCAGTTCGGGCGGAACGCCGGGGGAAGTGGGCACGCCGAGCGTCAATGCACCCGAGCCGGCC
>CAZBKC010000082.1:0-4175 GCA_964492345.1 uncultured Steroidobacter sp.
TACTCCGTCACCCCCGCGAAGGCGGGGGCCCATCTTGCTGATCCGGATGGATTCCTGCCTTCGCGGGAATGACGAACAGGCAAATCAGAGATTCCTTAACCGGCGTTCTGAAGGCCGGGCCGAAGCCCGCCCCACAGGAAGACGAAGAGAAGAACACTCAGACCGCTGCGAGACGGCTGCTATCCTCACGGCCCCTCGTATTGCCGTGACCGCCATGTCTTACACCCAGCACGAATCCGCAGAGTGCGTTGTCCTGGAGCCCGCAGCACCGGCGATGGCTGCGGTGATCTGGCTGCACGGCCTCGGCGCCGACGGTTTCGATTTCGTGCCGGTGGTCGGCGAACTGAAGCTTCCGTCGACGCTGCCCGTGCGCTTCATTTTTCCGCACGCGCGTCCGCGCCCTGTGACCATCAACAACGGTTACGTGATGCGCGCCTGGTACGACATCAAGCAGCTCGGCGGCGGCAGTCTCGTCGAAGACGAAGCCGGTATCCGCGAATCGGCACAGGTGGTCAACGGTTACATCGAACAGCAGAACGCAGCCGGCATTCCGATGGCGCGGATCGTCGTCGCCGGATTCTCGCAGGGCGGCGCGATCGCCCTGCATGCGGGGCTGCGCTGTCCGCAACGCCTGAGCGGCATCCTGGCTCTGTCGACCTACCTGCCTTTGCGCGGTTCGGTCGCCGCGGAAGCAGCGCCTGCCAATCGCGAGGTACCGATTCTGATGTGTCACGGCACGTACGATCCGGTCGTTCCAGCCGCGATGGGTGCCGCTTCGCGCGATGTCCTGCAAGGCCTGGGCTATGCAGTGGACTGGCGCATGTATCCGATGGAGCACTCGGTCGCGATGGAGGAAATTGCCGATATCGCGAAGTGGCTGCAGGGGCGGTTCGCGGGGAGTTGACAGTAAACGGTGGATAGCCAGGGAACCGGTCGCGGCTGTTCCATTGTCCGCTGCCATGCAGGTCGGCCCTGCTACAGTGCCCGCCTGAAGCCTGCCGACCATCCTTCGTGACAAGAATTTCCACTTATTATCAGCGCCTGCCGCCGAACGCACGCGGAGCGCTGTGGATGCTCGCATCCGCCATCACCTTCACGGTGATGACGATGCTCATCAAGTTGCTGGGCGACGACTATCCCGCCACGCTGCAGACGTTCTATCGACAGCTCTTCGGACTGGTGGTGATGGTGCCGATCATTGCCCGCAATCCGTCGGCGGCTTTTCGCACGACGCGGCCCGGCATCCTGCTGTTCCGGGCGCTGGCCGGCACGGTCGGGATGATCCTCGGGTTCTATGCCTATCAGAAGATGCCACTGGCCGACGCGAATGCGCTGTCGTTCACCCGGACCCTGTGGCTGGTACCGCTGGCCGCATTCGTTCTGAAGGAACACGTCGGCCCGCGCCGGATCGCGGCGACGGTCGTCGGATTCCTCGGCGCCCTGCTGATGCTGCAACCTGCCGCGCAGGGTGAAATGGGCATGCCGGCGGTAGCCGCCCTCGTTGCCGCGTTGCTGATCGCACTGACCGTGACCGGGATGAAAGTCATGACCCGCGATCACACGACGACGACACTCATGACATGGTCGGCCGTGCTTGGATTCGTGCTCGCGATTCCTCCCGCGCTGTTCGCATGGCGCTGGCCGACCTTCGTCGATCTGCTGCTGCTCGGCGCCATGGGTGTACTCGGCACCGTGACCCAGGCCACCTACATCAAGGGCATGACGGAAGGCGATGCCGCTGTGATGGCGCCGGTCGACTACACACGACTGGTGTTCGCCATCCTCTTCGGCTACCTGCTCTTCGGCGACATTCCGAACGCCATGACCATGGCCGGTGCCGCCATCATCATCGGTGCGACGCTGTACATCACGATCCGCGAAAGCCGTCTGGGTGTATCGAAGGTGGGGGCGACGGAATAGCGGCCTGACGATCCCGAACGTCTCGCCACGCAGGCCGTGACGCGGATGTGCGCACGGCGAGTGGAGCACGGCGCTCCCGGCGGTTACTCTTGCCGCCCCGTCCACACAGCACCTTCCCGATCATGTCCTTCTCGCAAGTCCTCAGTTCGATCTGCGGCAACGGCTCGACGTTCCAGGTCACCGTCGATGACACCTGGGCGCAGGGCCGCGCTACGTTCGGCGGTCTCATCGCCGCGGTTGGCAACGAAGCGTTGCGTCAGCTCGTGCCGCGCGACCGGCCATTGCGTTCGCTGCAGACGACGTTTGTCGGGCCCGCGGCCGCGGGAACGTGGCAGATCGGTGCCAGGGTGCTGCGGGTCGGTCGGGCGGTGACCATTGCGCAATGCGAAGTGGTCGATGCGGGCCAAGTCGTCGCAACGGTCGTTGGTGTGTATGGCGGCGCACGGCCGTCGGCGGTATCGGTCGATCTCGCGACGGAAGCCGCACCGCGCAGTGTCGATGAATGCCGCGAAGTATCGTTCAGGGACGGTGCACCGAAATTCATGCAGCACTTCGCCGTGCGCTGGTCGCAGGGCGCGAAACCGTTTTCCAGTTCGCCCAGGACGCCCACCAAGGCGTACATCCGTCATCGCGATCCGCAACCCCTGACCGAGTCGCACGTCGTTGCGCTGATCGACTGCATTCCGACACCGGCGCTGTCGATGTTCCAGGCGCCCGCGCCGGCCAGCTCGCTGGTGTGGACGCTGGATTTCCTGGAGCACCATTTCGATTTCCCGCCCGAAGCGTGGTGGCGCATCGACAGCGATGTCGATGCGGCAGGCGAAGGCTACGTGAATCAGACGGGAGTACTGATCGATCCCGAGGGCCGCGCCGCGGCGCTGACACGGCAATTGTTTGCGGTCTTTGGCTAACCGCTGCGCGGTTAGCGGTCGCTGGTCGACGGGTCTCTGGTCAGCTGGCCAGACCAAGAGGGAATCGGAGGCTCCCTCTTCCTGTGGGTCAGGCTTTAGCCTGACATCAGAGGCCGAACGAAGAGGTTCACACAGAGAGCACAGAGTCAAACCAAAACCTCAAGGATCATTTTTCTTTCTCTGTGTACTCTGTGATCTCTGTGTGAAATTCCTTTCTCTTCTGGCTCCGTGAACAATCACCAGATATGCACCCGCTGCTCCGGCGCGAGGTAGAGCTTGTCTTCGGGCTTCACGCCGAAGGCTTCGTACCATGCGTCCATGTTGCGCACGACGCCCTGCACGCGGAACACCGCTGGGCTGTGCGGGTTGCTCATGACCTGATTGCGCAGTGCGGCTTCACGGTTCAGCTCACGCCAGCATTGCGCCCATGACAGGAAGAGGCGCTGGTCGCCGTTGAAGTTGTCGAGCACCGGTGCGGGCTGGCCGGCCAGCGACATTTGATACGCCTCGCGCGCGACGCTGAGCCCACCGAGATCGCCGATGTTTTCGCCGACGGTCAGACGACCATTGACGTTGAGACCCGGCAGCGCTTCGTACTGGTCGTACTGGCCCGCGAGCGCATCGACGAGTTTCCTGAACGCGGTCTCGTCCTGCGGCTTCCACCACGTCCGCAACACGCCTTTTGCATCCGACTTCGCACCCTGATCGTCGAAGCCGTGGCCCATTTCGTGTCCGATCACGCCGCCGATGGCGCCGTAGTTCACGGCCGGGTCGGCACGCGGATCGAAGTACGGTGCCTGCAGGATGGCTGCGGGGAACACGATCTCGTTGAACGTCGGGTTGTAGTACGCGTTGACGGTCTGCGGCGTCATGAACCATTCGTCCTTGTCCGTCGGACGACCGAGCCGATCGAGATCGAACCGGGCGTTGAACGTGCGCGCGCGGATCGTGTTGCCGAAGGCGTCACCCGACCTGATCTCGAGTGCGGAGTAGTCCTTCCACTTGTCCGGGTAGCCGATCTTCGGCCGGAAGGTGTCGAGTTTCTCCATCGCCACCTTCTTCGTGTCGGCGCTCATCCAGGGCAGCGCTTCGATGCGTTGCCGGTAGGCGCGGCGCAGGTTCTCCACCAGATCGAGCATCTGCTGCTTGGACTGCGGCGGAAAGTGCTTCTTCACATAGATCTGTCCGAGCACTTCGCCGAGCGAACCGTCGAGCGTCTGTACGGCACGCTTCCAGCGCTCGCGCTTGACCTGCTGGCCGTTCAGCACCTTGCCGTAGAACTCGAAGCGCTCGTCGTCGACAGCCTGCGGCAGCACGGCGGCGTGCGTGACGAGATAGTTGTAC